>CAIUDO010000917.1 GCA_903897935.1 uncultured Pseudomonadota bacterium | reverse complement strand
GTCAGCCCGGTCAAAGCCATGCATCCCTCAGCGGCAGCCGACCGGGTTGTTCGCGTTCAGGTGAAGGTCGGTTGGTTCACCATCGCGCCATTGTCAAGCTGAAAGCTGATGACTGATGGCTGATGGCTCGGCCCTTCGCTTGTTTTGGGGCTAGCAGGGTGGGCGCGTCCGGCTCGGCGGCCTATGCGCCCACGGTCCTCGCAATGAGCCGGGTTGTGCGGGCGGAAGCCCGCGCTCGCCGTTGGTGTGGCATCGGCGATCGTCGGGCGGTTTGTGCTGGCTGGAAGCCGATGGTGGAGTCGGCGCTGGTGAGACGGTGCGGGCTGGAATCCCGCGGTCCGGCGTGCTGGAGGCCCGCGCTGCCAACGGCGGTCAGAGCACGAACCGCAGGCCCCCGTGCGCGCCGAGACCGCTGCCCACGCGCAGGTTTCCTTGGCCGTACAACCGCACCGGACCGGCGATGATCTCGAGGCCCACGAGCAACCGGGGCGTCACGGGCGGCGCGACCGCGCGCGCGCCCAGGTTGAGCGCGGCCTCCCCGATGTGGGTCTCGCCCTGACCGTCCGCGACCGCGACGAGGTTCCCGGTCAGCGACGCGTCGGAGGTGGCGACGGCGCTGCGGAAGTCGAGCGCCCCACCCGCGAAGATGCCGAGGAACGCCAGGTTCGTGCTCGTCGTCAGCTCCAGCGGGACCGACACCGAGCGCGCGGACACGTCGAACGCGCCCGACGTCCGCCACACCACCCGGACCGGGTTGATCTCGGCCTGCAACGCGAGCTGCTCGTTGAGCCCCATCGAGAAGCGCGACCACGCGACGCCGGTGGTGACGTCGACGCCGCCCCAGCCGAGCTGCGGGGTGCCGGCGGGCTCAACCAACGAGATCTGGACGTGGGCGCCAAAGCTGGCGGACCGCGTGACGAACGACGCCACATTCGGCGTTCGGTTCGCCATCCCGCCGAGGTACAGCTCGAAGCGGGCGGCGATGCTGTCTTCCGGGACGAATGCCCGCAGCGGCACCCCGACCATCAGGCCGGCTTGGGTCGCGACCCCGAACGACGGCAAGCTCTCGCCGTCGACCGCGTCGGCGCCGCGATCCACCGCGCTGCCGAAGCTCGCGCCGACCACGATCACCTTCGGCTGGGAGCCGTAAGCGACGCCTTGCCCCGCGCCCGCGAGCGCGCCCGCGCCCGCCATGGCGCGCAAGAACGACTCCTGGTCGTCGAGCGCGAGCTCGCCGCTGACCTCGGACTCGACGATCCGGCGGATGTCGTCAGCCGCGACGCCGAAGTCGGCGGCGTTGTCGTTCACGCCGACGGCCAGGCCCTCCTGGGCGAGGGCGAGCTCGCACAGGATCGCGAACATCACGCGAGCTGCTCCGGCGGGATCCAGCAGGCGTCGAGCGCCTCGACCGCGACCCACACCAACAAGAAGACCTGCGCCAACGCCACGAGGTCGCGCGGCTCCTCGCCCTCGGGGGCGGGCAGGAACATGTCTTCGATGAGCACGTCGAGCACGCCGGGCTGCGCGCGCCACGGCACCGCGCGCAGGCGATCGCCGAACCCGGTGTCGGCCGGGAACAACCCGACCGCGACCTCGGCCACGCGGCGCTCCGCGGCCAGGATGTCGGCATCGTCCATCGGGAGCAGCTTGCCGCCCGCCGTCTCGAACACTCGGATGACGACGCCCATCGCGTACGCGCCGCCCGTTCCGTGGCGCGTTCCGAGGTGCGTGGCGTTGTCCTTGATGAACCGGCCGAGGCGCCGATAACGCGACACCGCGTTCACCACCGCGAGCTGGTGGGTCTTCGGGCGGTCCGCGATGTCCTTCATGACGGCGCGGGCGTGCTCAGCGGGGATGTGAGGGTTCGCCACTACCGCTCCTGGTTGGCCGGGGCTTAACCGCGGCCGGCGCGCCACCTGTCACGGGCCGGTCAAACGCGGGCGACAGTGTCCGGTCAGTGACGCGTCACAGTGATGCAATTGGGACCATCGGGCCGATGCAATAACACGTGCCCCCGAATGGAGGGTTCGTTGCGTACGGTTCTGGTTGTTGTCGCGCTCGCGGCGTCGTCTAAGGCAGAAGCTGGAGAATTCGATCTCGGTCTCTACGGGGGGCGCTGGTTCGCTGGCCCCGAGCAGCAGATCGGCTCGTCGTGGCTGGTGATGCCCCGCATCGGGTACCACGTCGTCTCACGACTGGCGGTCGAGGGGGAGTTCGGGTTCTTCCAAGGTGAGACGCGCGTAGAGGGCGTGGCACCTCGAGTGTACGACGGCCTGTCGCCACGGTTGGGTGTGCAATACAGTCTGGTGCCGGAGGACCGCGTCGTCCGCCCGTTCATCGAGGGCGGGCCTGGCTTGTTCCGGCAGTTCGTCCACCGGGACGGCATCGGCCGCGCGGCAGAGGACGACGGGCGGGGCAACTACAAGAACCCAGACACCGACCTGATGATCAACGCGGGTCCCGGCTTGTGGGTCCAGCTCGTGCCCGCGCTCGCGCTGCGCACCGACCTCCGGTACATGATGCTGCTCGGAGGCGAGGAGACCAGCGAGGGCGGGGATCTGCGCGGCGACGTCTACAGCTCGTTCGAGTGGACGGTGGGCCTGTCGCTCACGCTCGGCCGCGAGAAGGTCATCGAAGACTCCGACGGTGACGGCTTGCTCGACCCGGACGACCCGTGTCCGACCGATCCGGAGGACGTCGACCAGTTCGAAGACACGGATGGCTGTCCGGAGCTCGACAACGACAAGGACGGCCTCGTCGACGCGCTCGATCAGTGCCCGATCGAGAAAGCAGACGCTGACAGCTTCCAGGACGGCGACGGCTGCCCGGACCCCGACAACGACGGGGACGGCGTGCTCGACCTCAAGGACAAGTGTCCGCTCGTCGAAGGGCCGGCGGATCGGCTCGGGTGCCCGCCCGTCGACACCGACGGCGACACCGTGCTCGACGAGGTCGACGACTGCCCGCAACAGGCCGGTGATCCGGCGCTGAAGGGCTGCCCGCGCGTCGTGGTGCGCGCCGACAAGATCGACATCCTCGAGCGGGTCTACTTCGACACCTCGAAGGCGACGATCAAGGCCGAGTCGTTCGGGCTGCTCGACGACGTCGCGAAGGTGCTGCAAGACCACCCCGAGCTGACGAAGATCGAGGTCGCTGGCCACACCGACGACCAGGGCGCCGACGCGTCGAACCTCGCGCTGTCGCAGAGCCGCGCCACCGCGGTGCTCGAGTACCTCGTCAAGAAGGGCGTCGATCGCGGCCGCCTCACGGCGAAGGGCTGCGGCGAAGGCAAGCCGATCGTCGCCAACACCGACGACGCGTCGCGCGCGACCAACCGCCGTGTCGAGTTCGTGATCCTCGCGCGCGCCGAGCCCGCCGAGTAGCGCGTCAGCGCTCGCGGTCGGGCTCCCACTCCGGGTAGGCGTCGTACTTCAGGGCGCTTCCCCGAACGCGCTCGACCGGGTACTTTCGCGCCGCGACCTCGAGCTTGGCGTCGAGCGCGGCCGGCAGGTCGACCCCGGCGCGCGCGCACAGGTTCAGCAAGCACATCAGCACGTCCGCGGCCTCGCCGGCGACCGCGGCGCGCTGCTGCTCGGTGCGCGTGTCCCCGTCGTCGGACCACAAGTAGAGCTCGAGCAGCTCGTTCGCTTCGACCGAGAGCGCCATCGCGAGGTTGCGGGGCGAGTGGAACGGGCCCCACGCCCGCGCCTCGCCGAACTCGCGCACCTTGCGCGCCATCGTGTCGATGGAGCGGGGATCTTCGCTCATCCTTGGTACTCGGCGGTCTGGTGGATGCGCGACAGCACCCAGTCGAAGCGCCCGCTGGTGATGCGGGTGTCGCAGTAGCCGCACACGCCGGTGTTGCTGATCTTGTCGAGGTTGGCGCCGCAGCTCGGGCAGTGCAGGCTGTCGCTGGTCGCACCGCCGGTGCCCGCGGCCCGCAAGAACGTCCAGTACTCCGAGAACCGCCGGGCCTTGGTGGCGTTGCCGCCGACCACCTTGCCCGTCGCGACCTCGATCGTGCTGTCCTTCATCGAGCCCCAGACCCGGATCGTGACCGCCTCGTACCAGGCGTCGACGTCGATCTTGACGATCTGCTGCTTCTCCAGCTTGACGTCGTCCAGCTTGTTCTGCAGCCCGTGGAGCGCGTAGCCCTCCATCCAGAACCGCAGCGTCTCGTACATCGGGTCGGTCACGAACGGCCGGGCGTCGTCCCACTTGCCGGCCGACCACGCCGCCTGAAGGGCGAAGTAGACGCTCCGGACCCGCTCTTCGAGCGCCCGCGGGTCGAGGTCCGGGTGACGGGCGAACAACGAGCGGTAGGCGGCGCCGAAGTTCGGGTCGATGAGCACCGGGTCGCGGTACGATGGCTCGTCGCCGCCGGAGAGCAGGCCTACTTCGGGTGCTTTGTAGGGCTCCCTGGCCCCGACCTCCACCGCGGTCACGATCCACTGCAGCTGGCCCTTGGTGACGGCGGTGCCGCAGCTCTTGCAGCGGCCCATCGTGTCGGTCTCGAGCGCGGACGCGCAGCTCGGGCAGCCCATCCGCAGCATGTCCTCGGGGGCCAACGACACCGCGGTGCCGTCGCGCTCGAGCGTCCACGTCTCGGTGACGTGCACGCGCTGGGCGGGCCCCGACGTGACCTCCTCGCGGGTGCCCTGGAGCGTGAGCACGATCCGTTGGCGCGCGCCGAGCTGCACCGATCGCACGGCGATGCCGCCCAATACGACGTCCCGCACCGCGGAGCGGCCCGTGTGGGCGGAGACGAGCGCCGCCGCTGCTTCAGGCGAGACGAACGCCGAGAGCGGCTCGAAGCTGCCGCCGACCGCCGCCGCGGTGGCCCGCCGGTGCAGGAGCTGCACGAAGTCCTCGAACGCCGGCATCGAGAAGCCTTCGTCCGCCTTTCGTAACGCCGCGATCGACCCCGCCGCGCGCGGGGCACGGGCGGGCTTGCTGCTGGTGCTCGGCGGCGCGTGCGTGCCGACGCGGGCGCCGCTGCCCGTGCGGCTCGCGACGACGAACCGCACCACGACGAAGCCGATGAACAGCAGGAGCAGCGGCACGCCGATGATCGGCACGTCGATGGCGAGGAAGATGAGGAACATGAGGATGTCGCCGTCGCTGCTCGATCCCCCCGAGCTGCCCGACGACGACGAGCTCGACGACGAGCCGCGCGACGTCTGCCCGCCACCGACCCGCCCCCACGCGTCTTCGAGCGCCAGCGGGGCGAGCACAGCGATCGCGACGAACAGCACGAGCAACCAAAAGTTCTTGCGCGTCATGACCGGATCCTCGGCGCGTTCGGCAGGTCGATGGCGTCGTCCGCGCGCTTGGGCACGTGGGCGGCGAGCAGCGCGCCGACCTTGGTGAGCCCGGACAAGAAGTGGTCGAGGTCCGCGTGGTGCAGGTCGCGGCGGGCCCCCGCGAACGCGCCGCGCGGGATGCGTGCGTCGAGCCCGACGTCGGGGATCAGCACGACCTGTTGCTCGAGCGCGGACACGTAGACGAGCAGCCCGGTGCGGTTCGGGGTGGCGTGCACCGCCTCGCGGTGGAACTCGGCGGCGGCCGCGAGCTGGACCTGCTCCTCCATGCGCGCGGCGCGGGCGAGCAGGCGGATCGGCACGTTCCCGTCGAGCAGCCACGCGCTGACCACCGCGACGAGGGCGGTCTCGACGAGCACCCCGAGGGGCGCCACCTCCCACGGCATGAACAAGAAGCCGCCGAGCGCGGCGAGCGTGATCACGCCCGCGGCGGTGAGCGCCAGATCGCGGTACGAGCCGGATCGTGGGGCGGCGACCACCACGATCTCGGCGTCGGTCGAGGCCTCGATGGTGGCGACTGCGGCGGCGACCGCGTCGCTGAATCGTTGGTCCGTGTGGAGCACGCGTCCTCCGTGATCGGTCACACCCGTCGGACGAGCCGTTAGCCGCTCGCCGTTCGCCGGACGACCCGAGGCTCCGCCAAGACAGGTTTGTCCCTCAGACTGGCGCCATACCCTTCGCGACCGCGAGGCGGTACGGCGCCGACCACCGCCACCCGGCGCGCGCGTACGCGCGGACGGCCGGCGTGTTCGCCTCACGGACGTGCAGGGTGATCCGTGGGTGCGTGCGCATGAGTACCTGCCGGATCGCGAGCATCCCGGTGGTCGCGACACCCATCCCCCGCGCGTGGTGCGGCACCCACGTGCCGCCGACCTGGGCGCCCCACCGGCTGGAGATCCCGACGTTGATTTGAAACACCACGCGGCCTTCGGAGCGGATCACCCACGTCCGCCCCGACTCGATGCGGTCTCGGGCCGCCGAGAGGTGTCCCCGCGGGTCGACGTCGGCGCGAGAGAACCCAAGGTCCTCGCGATCCATCGCCGCCTGGTTGTCGGCGATCTCTTGTGCTTCTTCGATACGCGCGAGGCCGAAGCCCCTGGGCAGCGGTGCGTCCAGCGGGCTGTCGACGACCATCAGGCGCTGATCGAACCAGCACTCCTTCTCGCGATCCCAGGCCCATGAGCTCCACAACGCGTCGCACGCGGCGCGGGGGCCCACCAGCATGCCCGGCCGGTGCCGGCCCCGCAGCGCAGCGCCGATGGCGACCATGTCCTCGGCGGGGCCGTACGGGACGGCGAGTCGACCCGAAAAGACGAGGGTAGCGCTACGCAATGCGTCGCCGTCATGCGTCCCGAACCACAGCAGCGCGTCGACGCCTTGCTCCGCGAGGCCGAGGCCGAACAGGTTGACCTCGGGCTCGCGGCTGAGCAGCGCGAGGAGGGCGGCGTCGTCGGATCGGGTGAGGCGGGTGACGCGCATGGGGGCTCCGCGGCGAGCTTACCAGCCGTCGTGGCGCGAAGCCGACGAGAGGATCGGCGCGGGCCGGTTAGTGGCTCGGCCACCGCGGAGCGCGCATGAACATCCAGTCGTCGTCACGAATCGAACACCCGTTTGGCTCGGTGTTCTTGGCCTACCGGGACCGGCTGCCCGAGGTCGCCGCGTTCGTGCCCGACGTCGCCGCGATCGTGGTGCGCGCGCGGCGCGAGCTCCCCGACGGCACCATCGAGCTGCACAACGAGTGGTCCTCGGATCGTGAGGTCCCGGCCGTCTTGTCGTCGATCGTCCGCCAGGATCAGCTTTGTTGGGACGACTTCGCGTCATGGGCGCCGTCGGGCCTGTGCACATGGCGCATTCAGACCCGCGCGTTCACCGAAGCCGTTCGGTGCAGCGGCACCACGCGCCTCGTCGCGGACGGCGCGGGCACTCGGGTCGAGCTCTCGGGGTCGCTCACGCTGGACGTCGAGAAGGTGAGGGGCATCCCTCGATTGTTGGCGAGCCGCATCGGGCCGCAGCTCGAGAAGTTCGTCGTCTCGCTCGTCACCCCGAACCTGGAGAAGACCAACGTGGCGATCGCGCGGTTCCTGGACGCGGAGGGGCGCCGATGAGCTCCGACAAGGCGGTGTCGGTCACCCAGGACGGCCAGCCGGACGGCTTCGAGGTCCAAACCGGCTGGTTTCGGCAGGTCTTTCCAGGCGGGCAGACGAGGCTCACCGTGACGGCGCCGGCCGCGCGGCTGCCCGAGGTGCACGGCGCGTTGGTGCGCGCGCTGCGGGGCCCGCTCGGGGTGTTGTACCGGCAGCGCGTCGACCGCCGGCACCCGGTCGAGGGCGCCCCGGAGCGCGACTTCGTCGGGCTCGAGCTCACGCCGGCCCGGGTCGCGACCGCGATCGAGCGCTG
>CAIUDO010000916.1 GCA_903897935.1 uncultured Pseudomonadota bacterium | reverse complement strand
TGAGGCCGACGCGGAGGCGCCCGCCGAGGGCGCGGCTCCGGCCGGTCCGCGTCGTGCGCGCCAAGGGGTCGACGTCGGCGTCGACGCCATCGTGCTGTTGTGCGATCCGGAGGCGGGCGCCAAGCTCACCTCCGAGATCCGCAAGCTCGGGATCGGCGTGCCGGTGTTCGGGCCGCAGTCGTTCGCGGCCGAGTCGTTCCGGTCCCAGCTCGGCAAGATGACCAAGGACGTGTTCGTCGCCACCGCGTTCAACTACGAGCTCGGCAGCTTCAACGCGCTCGACTTCGCCGACAAGCTGGAGGCCCTCACGGGCGCGCCGGCGTCCGTGAAGTCGGCGTTCGTATACGACGCAGGGGCGGCCGTCGCTGCGGCGATGCAAGCGGGGGCGCGGGATCGCGGGGCGCTGCAGGCGGCGCTCGCCGCCGCCACCTCTCCGGACACCGCGCTCGCGCTGCTCACCGGCGATGTGTACTTCGACGAGCACGGCTCGGCGGTTCGCCACCTCATCGTGGCCGCGGCGAGTCAGAACGGCCTGAAGCCGGCGTTCACCCAGCTTCGTAAGGTGACGCAGCAGCACGTGCTCAACAGCCTCAACCGCGGCGGTGGCCGGTCGTTGGGTCGCGCGACCGCCGGGCGCGACGTCATCGTGGTCGATGGTGAGGCGTGGTGGCGCACGAAGGTCGTGTACGCGGGCATCGACTACTTCCGCGCCGACAACGTGGACGTGCCGGGCCAGAACTTCCGCGTGGAGTTCTACCTGTGGTTCCGGTGGGAGGGTGAGCTCGACGTCGAGAACATCGGCTTCGTGAACGAGATCTTCACCGAGGAGAACACGCAGGAGGTGCTCCGTGAGGATTTGGACGCCCGCATCAAGTACGCGTGCTTCAAGCACTCGGCGTCCTTCTTGTTCCCGTTCGACCTGCGTGACTTCCCGTTCGACACGCAATGGTTGCCGCTGCAGCTCGCCCACCGCACGCGCGACACGAACGAGGTCATCATCGTCGTCGATCGCGACAACCTGACGACGGCTCCGGTCAACGAGATCTACCCGGAGGAGTGGACCTGGGTGGGCCGGAAGGACGCGGCCGGCACGTTCACCCCGGCGACCAGCTTCGGCGACCCGGCGTACACGGGCCGCGGTGGGCGCGCGTCGTTCTCGCTCTACGAGGCGAAGCTCGGGATCAAGCGGATCCTGTTCCCGTACCTCGTGAAGATGTTCTTGCCGCTCGGCATCATGATCGCCATCACGCTGCTGGTGTTCCTCGTCCCGCGCGACGCGTTCGACGCCCGGATGACCCTGGTGATGACGGCGCTGCTGTCGATCCTGGTCTTCCACCTGGCGCAAGCCGAGGCGCTGCCCGCGGTCGGCTATTTGATGCGGGCCGACTACTTCTTCATGATCACGTACGTGCTCGTGTTCACGCTCACGATCAAGACGGTCGTGGTCAACGTGTTCGTCTCGGCGGACAAGGACTCGGTGGCGCGCTGGATCGACCTCGTGTTCGCGGTCGTGTTCTTGCCGTTGTCCGCGGTCGCGTACATCGGCCTGACCGTGTGGTCGATGATGGCCTGACCGGCCGGCGAGCCGGGCCGCGCGGTGCGGCCCCCGAACGAAGGAAGCCTCCGACGCGCTGTCGGAGGCTTCTTCTTTTTCGCCTACACGCCGGTGGGGCCTACTCGGCGACCTCGTCGCCGTCGGGGCGGGTCTGCTCACCCGGGTCGTCGGCCGGGGGCGCCTCGGGGGCCGCGGTCCCGGCGTCGTCGGCCGGAGGCTCCGGCGCGGGCGGGGGCTCCGGGGGGCGCTCCTTCGTCGCTTCGGGGGCGGGGGGCGGCGCGGGCGCGGGG
>CAIUDO010000915.1 GCA_903897935.1 uncultured Pseudomonadota bacterium | reverse complement strand
GCCACCGCGCGGCCGTTCACCGGCGCGACCACGCGAGCACCAAGCTCGCGAGCACCTGCGCGACGCGGCCCTCCTCGCGCAGCTTGCTGCCGTCCCACCGGAGCACCTTCAGATCACGCTCGATCCAGATGGCGTCGGCTTGCACGGCGAACACGCGCCCCCCACCGGGCGGGGCCCGCCCCGTGACCTCCCGCGCGACCTGATCGAGGGCGTCCACGTACGGCAACAGGCCGCCGAGCGCCGTAGTGCCCGCGATCGGACGACGGTGCAGCGCGACGACCTCAGGCCACGGACCACCCGAACCGAGCAGCAAGACCTTCGCGTGCGGCCCGAAGTCGGGGAACGCGACGACCGGGCAAGCGCCCCGTCCGGCGAGGGTGATCGCGCCCCGCGCGCCCTGCGCCAGCACGTTCATCACTGGCGCCATCTTCTCGATCTCGGGCGGCAACGGCACACGCGCGTCGACCTGGACCGAGCCGTCGAGCGTCTCCAGCATCGACATCCACCCGGTGCGCTCGGCGTCGGGATCGATCTCGGCGGCGGCGGCGGCGGCGTCGAGGCGACCCAACCCGACCGCAGGGCGCGGCGGCGGGGGCACGAGGCGGACCGGCTCGGGGGCGGCGCCCGCCGGCGGCGCGGGCGCGCGTCCCTCCTTGGTCGCCTCACGCAGCAAGTGGGCGAGCTCCGGCAAGATCAGCTCCTCCACCGCGAGGCGGGCCGCCGCCGGAGATCCCGGGACCGCGAACACCAACAACGAACCGACGAACCCGGCCGTGGCGCGCGACAGCATCGCGGCTGCGCCGACCTCTCGGAACGACAACATACGAAACAGCTCGCCGAACCCAGGCAACGTGCGGTCGAACAGCGGCGCGAGCGCCTCCGGCGTCACGTCCAGGCGCGACACCCCCGTCCCGCCGCTCAGCACCAGCACGCGGGCCTCACCCTGCGCGCGCCGGACCAGCGACTGGATCTCCGCGACGTCGTCCGGCACGACGACGCGCGCGATCACCCGGTGGCCCGCGCCTTCCAGCAACAACTGGACGAGCTGGCCCGACTTGTCGTCGGCCTCGCGGCGCGACGTCGACACCACGCCGACCAGCACGTCGACAGGCCCCTGGTCCGCGGCGTCTCGGTGTTCTTTCGCGCTCATCGACCCTCCGATCTGCACGCTACCCGATCGCGGGCGGGTTCACACGCGGTCCATAGCCGTTCCGACCCGAATCCACGGTGCGCCGCCACGCGGCCACGCGGCCCGGCGATGTGGGCCGTGGAGGTGCGACATGCGCTTGCTCACGACCGCGGGCGTCCTGATGCTCACGACCGGCTGCTACGACTTCGAAGGTGACTTCGGCGCGCTCGGCTTCACCAGCGACGCCACCGTGGGGTGGGCCAAGTGGACGCCTGAGTCGGCGCTCGCCGACGGCACCACGGTGCGCGTGACGCCCGTCGAGTTGGTCGGCAAGGACCACCAGGAGCCGCTCGCGCTGCGGGCCCGCGCGCGCGGCGACGCAGAAGCGGTCATCGACGGGGCGTCGGTGACCTTGACCGCGTGGGGCGGCGAGGCGTCGGTCACCTGGCGCGGCGACGCGACCGACCGCGTGCGCGCGTCGTGGCGCCCGGTCGCCGACGTCACGCTGGAAGGCGCCTTGGACCATCACTTCCCAGGCGAAGCAGGCGACGGCACGGTCCGCGTGCTGGGCGGCGCGGTCGCCGCGCTCGCCCCCGTCCTGCGCGACGCGACGGGCGCGCCGCTCGGCTACCACCCCGACGCGCTCGGTGTCATCGCCGACGGGCACGCCGAGGCCTGGATCGAAGGCGGGGTCGTGTTCGTCGCGGCGTCCGGCGACGGCGCGGTCACGGTCACCCTCGACGGAGACACGCTCGGCGTCGTCGCGGTCGGCGCCGCGCGCCCGGCCGACGTCGACGTGCTGCGGCTCGATGCGCACCCGCACGGCGACGACGGGTACCTCGTTCGCGCGTCTGCGTGGGACGACCACGGGAACCGCTTGTACGGCGTGGCGCCCGCCTGGTCGGGCGGCGTGGACGCCTCCTCCACGGAGCACGCCGACCTCGCTGGCGCGCCCGCGGGGGCGACGGTGACCGCTCGCCTCGACAACGCGGACCGTGGGGCTTCGACCGTGACTCTCACGCTACCGACGGCGTTGGGCAACTGAGAGTCCCGCGGCACGCATCTCCAATTTGTGGAAGCAGCGGGTTGGCACCCCCATGGTGCCGTGGGTTGGAAATGCGGTGCCGCGGGGCACAGTGGATATACGCTACTGAATTGCCATCCGCCACCCGCGTTCATCGCAGCGTCATCAAGCACACAGCGACCGCGACCGCGGCGACCGTCGTTCGGTGTTTCATTATCGTTGCGAAAGCTGCTTTATCGGCGACATCTGCTGCTTCCGACCGGCGCGCCGGGTAGACTCCGCCGATACGAGGGCCGATGGCGCGCAATGAATTGACAGGAGCGCTCATCGGCGCCGTCGTCGCCGCGGTCATCGCCGCTTCGGCGGGACCGTTGACCTCCGCCGAGGACCGCATCACCGACACGTGGCACACGTTGGCGCCACCCGTCCCTGCGTCCGGCGCGGTCGTCGTCGTCGCGATGGACGACGAGAGCCTTACGCGGCTCACCGAGCCGCTGGTGTTCTGGGGTCCGCACCTCGCGACGGCCATCCGCGCCGCCCGTGACGCCGGCGCGACGGTCATCGGGCTGGACTACACGTTCGAGACCGACGCGGAGGACTTCCTCGGCGCCTACTGCGACGGGCCGATCGCGCGCACCTGGGACGGCCCGCTGCGCGAGCAGCTCACGCAGCCCGACGTGATCGTCTCTACGACCGCAACCACCGTCGGCGGGCAACCGAAGATCAAGGACCTGCTCCCGCTGCACGCCGCGCTGGCCCGGCCCGCGATCGGCCGCGTCGCGGTAGCGAACCTGTCGGACCGAGACGGCGTGTTGCGCGGGGTGTTCCCCGCGTTCGGCTCTGCGGAGGTGCCGCGACGCCTCGCGCTGTCCGTCCTGCTGGCGGTGCACCACCTCGGCCTCGACCCGGCGGCCGAGGCATGGACGATCGGCGGCCGCCAGGTGCACGTCGCCGACCCGGCGATCGAGATCGTGTGGTCGGGCCCGACCGGGACCGTACCGAGCGTCCCGTTCTGGCGCCTGGTCGTGCCGGGCGCGCTCGGGCCAGAAGACGCGGCGCTGCTCGACGGGAGCGTCGTGCTGATGGGCGCCGCCGACACCGGCAGCAAGGACGTCTTTCTCACGCCGCACGACAACGCGTTCGTCGGGCGCCCCCCTCGGCCCATCTACGGGGTCGAAGCGCACGCGCAGGCCGTCGACGCGCTGCTGGCCGGGGCTCGGCTCTATCGGGCGCCGTGGTGGGCCGCGGCCTCGGCGTTGGTCGCGCTCGGGCTCGCCGTCGGCGGCTGGTTCGGTCGCGTCCGCCTGCGCACAGCGTCCGTGACGCTCGGCGCTGCGGTCGCGCTGGTGCCGGCAGGCTCGTTCGCGGCGTTCACCCTGGGTAGCGTCATCACACCGACCCTGGCGCCCACGCTGGTGGTCGGTGTCACGTTCGCGGGCGTGTACGTCGCGCGGTACCGTCGCGAGCTCACCGAGCGCGCGCGGATCCGGCGGCTGTTCGAGCGCTACGTGTCCGACGACGTCGTCGAGGAGCTGCTGCGGTCGCCGGATGCGCTCGAGCTCGGCGGTCAACGCCGCGAAGTCACGATCCTGTTCACGGACATCCGCGGGTTCACCGGGCTCTCCGAGCGCTTGCCCGCCGAGCAGGTCATGGAGCTGCTCAACGCGTGGCTCGACCGGGCGTGTCGGCCCGTGCTCGACAACGGCGGCCACATCGACAAGTTCTCCGGCGACGGGATCATGGCGGTGTTCGGGGCGCCCGCGCGCCACGACGACCACGCGGACCGGGCAGTCCGGGCGGCGATTGGGATCGCGCGCGAGGTGGACGCGGTCCGCGAGTGGCTCGAGGGTAAGGTCGATCCCTCGTTACCGGCGTTCGACGTGGGCGTCGGGCTCCACACCGGCGCGCCCGTGGTCGGAAACGTAGGCTTCGAGCGCCGCACCGAGTACACCGTCATCGGCGACCCGGTGAATGTCGCCGCACGAATTGAGAGCTTGACACGCACGGTCGGGTGCAGAATCCTGGTGAGCCGAGCGGTCGTCGAGGCCACACGTCAGCCGCTCGTGCTCGGCCCTTCCCACCAGCTCGACGTCAAAGGTAGACTCGGCAAGGTCGACGTGATCGAGATCCCGTACGATCTTCCCAGCAGGAGTTGACATGCGCGACCTTTGCTCCGCAGTCCATACGCTCGTGTTGTGTGCCCTCCTCGCCGGAGCGACGACCGCGAGCGCGTCCGTCAACCCAGGAGACGTCGCGATCACCACGGAGGTCGCCGGGGCGGTCGTCGTCAAGAACAACGGGTCGGGTCCCATCGAAGCCTGGCAGAAGCTGCGCGACGGCGACCGTGTCACGGTCGAAGCCGGCGCCACGCTGGTCTTCCGCACGTTCGACGACGGCGCCGTGCACGAGGTTCACGGGCCCGCCGTGCTCAAGGTCGACGGCGGGGTGGTGGCCGCAGCGCGCGGCGCGCTCACCTCGGCCAGCGGCGACCCGGAGGTCGCGGCGGCCCTCGCCAACATCCCCGTGCTCGTCGCGCGCGCCGCCAGCTCCGGCGCCGAGACGATGCGCGGCGACCAGGACCGCATCCTCACCCTCTCCGACGACGAGCGGGCGGCGCTCGACAAAGCACGCGCCACCTACGCGCGGATGCGAGACGAAGAGGCCGATCCGTCCGCCCTCCCCGAGCTCTACCTCGCGTCGATGCTGCTCCAGTACGACCTCTTCGACGAGGGCATCGCGGTGCTCGAGGGCGCCATCGAGCGCTGCGACTGCTCGGCTGCGCGGGACATGCTCACGTACGCGCGCAGCCAACGCCCCACCACCTGACACGGTCAGCGCACGCCGCGCGCGCGCAGCCGCCACCGCTCCCCAGCGAGCGCACGATCCGAGACCGGCACGGGCAGCCCGGCGACGGCCGCAACGACCGGGTCGTCGGGCAGATCCGACGGCTCGTCGGCGTCGCGCAGGTCGTCGGGTGGCAACAGCAGCCCGGGCATCGTCGCGACGGACCGCGCGCTCGCGCCCCGCTCGGCGGCGCCGCGCACCGCGCCCAGGTGGGCGGCCGGCCACACCGCGAGCGTCGGGTGACGCCCGCCAGCGGCGTCCATCGCGACGCACGGGCCCGCTTCGAGCATCCGGCGCGCAGCGGCGACCGACAAGCCCACCGAGTCACCAGAGGCCACCAGGCATCGGTCGGTCTGGGTTCGTGTGAGCGCCGCCGCGACGCCCCACAGCGGGTGCGGGCTCGGCGCGCCGTCTTCGTAGACGTCGATCGAGGCGCCCTCGTGGTCGACCCACGGCTGGCCGTCGTCGACGCGGCGGATGAGCGCCACCGAGCGCGCCCCGGCCGACCGCAGCACCTCCACCACCCGCACCGCGAGCGGCAGCGTGCCCCACGGCGACGCGACCGCCGCGCGCGCCTTGTCCCTCCCCATCCGGCGGCTCTCGCCGCCGATGAGCACGAACGCGTCGATCACGACGGGAGGGTCGGCCGGGCCGGGCGGGCCGCGTAGCTCGGGTCGAAGACTTGCACCCGGACGACCTCACCGACCGCGACGCGGCGCGCCTCGGAGCCAAGCAGCGCGAGGCCGTGCGCGTGGGCCATCTCGACCACCGACCCGCTCGACTGCGGGCCACCCGCGGCGCCGACCGCCGGCCGACACACCACCGCGCCGTCGTCGGCCAACGCCAGCACGACCCGCACGAGCTTCACACGAGCGCCGCTCTCGACGATCGGCGCAGCGACGCGCGCCTGCACCTCCGGCAAGAACGGGGCGCTGGCCCCCATCGCGAGGCGCAGCATGGGCCGCACGAACTCGAGGAAGTTGACCATGCAGCTCACCGGGTTGCCCGGCAGGCCGAGCAGCGGCACCCGCCGACCGTCGCGGATCGCGCAGCTCACCGCGAGCGGCTTGCCCGGCTTCATCGACACCTTCCAGAAGTCGATGCCGCCGGCGATCCGCTCGAACACGCCCTTCACGTGGTCGAACGCACCCACCGACACGCCGCCGGTCGTGACCACCACGTCGCACCGCGCGACGGCGCTGGCCAACGCTTGCTCGATGAGCGCGGGGTCGTCGGCCACGTTGCCGAGGTCGAGCCCGATCGCGCCGGCCTCGCGCGCGAGCGCCACCAACGCGACGCCGTTCGACGAGTAGATCTGGCCGGGCGCCAGCGGACGACCCGCCGCGACGACCTCGTCCCCGGTCGACAACACCCCGACGACCGGCCTTCGCGCGACGACGACCGCATCGCGCCCCAGCGCCGCCAACAACGCCAACGCGCCCGCGCGCAGCTCAGCGCCCGCGCGAACGGCGACCGAGCCCCGCTGCACCGACTCCCCCTGCCGCCGCACGTGCTGGCCCACCGACGCGGCCGCGCGCACCTGCACCGCGGCCTCGAGGCCGCCGTCGGTGTCCTCCACCATCACGACCGCGTCCGCGCCCGTCGGCATCGGCGCGCCCGTCATGATCGCGCTCGCTGTGCCCGCGACCACCACGCACGTCGGGGCCGAGCCCGCGGCGATGACCTCGAGCAGGTCCAGCCGAGCGTCGCCGGACGCCGTGTCGGCCGCGCGGACGGCGTACCCGTCCATGCTGGAGTTGTCCCACGGCGGCAAGTCGACGTCGGCGACGACGTCTTCGGCGAGCACCCGCCCGAGCGCATCTGCGACCGCGACGCGCTCCACACCGGTCCCGTCGACCAGGGCGAGCACACGCGTCAGCGCTTCGTCGATCGTCAACACCCCGCCCCTCCTACCCCAGCTCGTCGGCGGGGCTCCAGATCAGGTGCCCGCGCGCACCTTGAGCTTCTGGCCGGGCTGGATCGTCGAGCCCGACAGCCCGTTCCACGCCCGGAGGTCGCTCGTGCTGCACCCGTACCGCGACGCGATCTCCGACAGCGTATCGCCGCTCTTGACCGTGTGCGTCTGCCACGACGACGACGAAGAGGCGGCCGCCGCGGGCGCCCGCACCTCGAGCGACGTGCCCGCCATGAGGCCAGCCGGGTTCCGGATGCCGTTCCACGCCTGAAGATCAGCGGTCGAAACGCCATACTTCTGGGCGATGCCCGAGAGCGTCTCGCCGCTCTTCACCACGTGGGTGCGGGCGGCCGCCGTCGACGCCGCCGGCGCCTTGAGCGACAACCGCTGCCCAGGCGTGATCACGTCGCCCGAGATCGCGTTCCACGCGCGCAGCTCGGACACCGACACGTCGTACCGATCCGCGATCGCCGACAGCGTGTCGCCGCGGGCGACCGTGTATGCGGTCGGACGGCTCGTGGCGGGCGCCTTCGCGGGCGCGGCCATGCTCGCCGCGACGACGACGGGCTTGGCCTCGGCAGGCGCAGGCGCGGGCGCGGACACGGCGGCCGCCTCCTTAGCCGGCTGCGCCGCCGCCGCGACCGCCGGCGCGGCGCCCCCGCGCGGGATGACGAGGCTCGTGCCGACAGACACGTGGTTCGCGTTCTTGATGCCGTTCGCCGCGGTGACCGCCGACAACGACACCCCATAGCGGTTGGCGATCCCGGACAACGTCTCGCCGCGCGCGACGACGTGCCGGGTCGTGCGCACACGCTCGGAGGCCGGCACCGCGGCGAGCTTGGTCTCGAACGCCTCGCCCGCGCCCACCGGCACACGGACGACGTGCCCAGAAGATGGGATCTGCCAACCTTTCAGCGCTGGGTTGAGCGCCTTCAGCGCGTCGACCGAGACGCCCGCGCACTCCGCGAGCACTTCGAGGTCCGCCGCGCCGTCGACCATCACGGTGTCGTACGCGAGCGGCGGCTGGAACACGATGTCGGTGAAGCCGTACCGCTCGGGGTGTTTGCCGATGATCGCGGCCGCGATGATCTTGGGCACGTAGTTGTCGGTCTCGGTGTGCAGCCACGAGCCTCGAGCGAGCGTCCAGAAGTCCTTCGTGCCCGCGGCGGCGACCGAGCGACCGATCTTGCCTGCTCCCGCGTTGTAAGCGGCGAACGCGAGGTACCAGTCCCCGAACGTGTCGTAGAGGTCGGACAGGTGCTCGACGGCGGCGACCGTGGACAGCTCGGCGTCGCGCCGATCATCGACCAAGCCGTCGACCCGGAGGTCGTACATCCGCCCGGTCGCGGGCATGAACTGCCACATCCCGGCGGCGCCGGCGTGCGAGATCGCGGACGGGTTGTAGCCGCTCTCGATCATCGACAAGTACACGAGGTCCCGCGGCATGCCTCGCGCCTCGATCTCCCGGTACATCATGGGCCGGTAGGTCGTGGACCGCGACAGGTAGCGCGCGTAGTGCTTGCGCCCCGTCCCGGTGAAGTACCGGACCCACTTCTCGACCTCTGGGTTGACGACGATCGGGATGTCGAACTCGGACGGGTCGACCCGATCGAGGAACAGCGGGTCGACAGCGAGCACCGCGCCCGGGCGCTTGTAGAACTCGGCGACGTCGTGCTCGGGGAAGTAGGGATCTTCCTCGACCGCAGCGACCTCTGGTGCATCCGTGGCGAGACCGGTTAGACTCTCGGCGCCCTCGACGCGGCCCAGCCACGTCGCGACGCCCTCCTCGCCCGCAGCTCCAGCGCCTGGGTCCGCTGCCCACGCGCTCCCGCCCAACCAACCCACCAGCCCTAGCAATCCGAACGGAAGCATTACGCCCTCACGTTTCGGCAACGTGCCCTGTCACGCGCATTCGCGCAAGCATCCAGCGAAAAATAGCCTCGTACGCCCCCTATCGCGTGCGAGATTCGTTTGCTGTGCCCAGGGTCCGAGCGCTACTGCAGCAAACCGGAGGCTTCAATGGCCAACCCGAGGTCGGAGGAACGTCGCGCGTTGATCGGGCAGGTCCGCGGTCTGTACGGCATGGTGGACGCCGGAGCGTGCGACGACGTCGAGGCGCTCGCTGCCGCGCTGATCTCCGGCGGCTGCAGCGTCGTCCAGGTGCGGTGTAAGGGGTGGTCGCGGTCGGAGGTGGTCGCGCTGACACGCAGCGTACTCCAACGAGCCGCAGCGACCGGGTGCCTCGTCATCGTCAACGACGACGCCGAGGCCGCCGTGATCGCCGGCGCCCACGGCGTACACGTCGGTCAGACGGACGCCGATTCGGCGATCGTGCGTGAGATCGTAGGTCGGAGCCGAGTCATCGGGCGGTCGACCAACCGCCTCGCCGACGTTGACGCGCTCGCGACCGATCCCGAGGTCGACTACGCCGCGTTCGGGCCGGTGTACCCGACCCCGCACCTGTCGCGCCCGAAGGAGGTTCAGGGGCTCACGATGCTCACGGAGGCGCGCGGCCGGTTGCCCCCGGGGACGCCGCTCGTCGCGATCGGCGGCATCACCGCGGAGCGCCTCGTCGAGGTCCGCGCCGCGGGAGCCGACGCGTGGGCGGTGATCGGCGCGATCACCGGCGCCGCGGACCGCGCGGCGGCGATCGCGGCGCTGCGCGGCTGATCACTCGACGGTGGCCAACACCGCGGTACGGACCACCTCGCCGACCGCAGTGCCGGCGCCGAACCCAGGATCCAACAACGCGTCGGCGAACCGGCTCACCGTGAGATCGATCTCGCAAGCGCCGTTGGCGACCAGCTCACCGGCCGGGATGACCTCTTGGCCCTGCGAGGGGTCGAGCGCGTCGATGACGACGGGCTGCTCGAGGCACGCCGCCTCGAAGGTCAGCACCAGCGGCTCGGTGGTGGCCGGTTGCCAGCTGATCACGAGGTCGTTCGCGCGGCTGACCTCGCCTTCGGGGACCGTGAGCGAGAAGGTGGTCGGGACCACCACCTCGGTGAGCGGGGCGCCCTTGTCGACCTTGCGGTCCAGCGCGACGGTGATCGTCTCGCCGTCCGCCGCGTAGTCGAAGACGCCGTACCAGGTCGGATCACCGGTGATCTCGGGGCCGATAACGACCTGCTCGCCGAGCTCGTTGGTCGCGGTGAGCAGCTCGCTGGCGACCAGCAGGACCGGCTCGCCTTCCGCCTCCAGCAGCACCGACGCCGTCGTGGTGACTGCCGAGGGGTCCGACGTCACCCGGATGGTCGCCGTCATCTCCGAGGTCGCGACGTCTTCCGAGCCGACGCGACCGCACGCGCCGAGCGTCACCGCCGCCACCAACGGCAAGATCCTACGGGTCAACGACATCACCGTCCTCCACGAGCGACCCCTCCATAGCGCGAAACGCAACCACCGGGCAGCCCGCCCGGATACGCGCTGCGCCCGGAGTGGCTTCGATGTACGTCCCGTCTACCGACGACGTGCTGGCGGTCGTCGCAGACCGACCGGGGACCATCCTGTTCGATGGCGGGGATCGTCACGACGGCTGGAGCGTGTTGGTGTGGGATCCGGACCACGCGGTCACGGAGGGCGCGGCCTGGCCGGACGTCGGGCGGCAGCTCACGGGAGGCGTAGCGCCGACCGACACCCCGTTCGCGGGCGGCGTCGCCGGGTATGTCGGGTACGAAGCGGGCGCGCGCGTCGAGTCGGTGCCCAGCGGGCGGCCCACCCCGGAGCCGGAGGTGTTCCTCGGCCGCTACGCCGGCGCCTTGTGCTTGCGCCACGCGGATCAGCGCTGGATCACAGCCGGCACCCGTGCGTTTCAGGCAGACGCGGCGTCGATCCTGGCGCGCGCTCGGCCAGCGCCCGCCCCGCCGACCCCCGCCCCGGCGCCCGGCGCGACGGCGCCCCGAGCGGCCTACACCCAGGCGGTCGAGCGCGTGCTCGCTTGGATCGGCGAGGGCGACTGCTACCAGGTGAACCTGACCCGCGCGGTGACGGGCCCGACGACGCTGTCGGCGCTCGACGCATGGCGCCGCCTTCGGGGCTCGGCGAACGCTCCGCTCGCGGCGTTCGTGCGTGTGGACGGCGACACTGCGGTCCTGAGCGCGTCGCCCGAGCTGCTGCTCCGCTGCGACGGGCGGTCGGTGTGGTCGGACCCGATCAAGGGCACCCGGCCGCGCCGCACCCCCACCGCGGACGACGACGCGTCCGCCGAGGCGCTGCGCGCGAGCGAGAAGGACCGGGCGGAGCTCGCGATGATCGTCGACCTCGTGCGCAACGATCTCGGCAGGGTCGCGCTGCCCGGCACCGTCACCGTGGAGGAGCGCCGCGTCACCGCGCACGCCACCGTCTTCCACGCGAGCCAACGCGTCCGCGCGACGCTGGCGCCCGACTACGACGCGTGGCACGCGCTGGCCGCCTGCTTCCCGCCCGGGTCGGTGGTCGGCGCGCCCAAGGTCCGCGCGGCAGAGCGGATTCGCCAGCTGGAGCCCGACCCGCGCGGCGTGTACTGCGGGGCCATCGGGTGGTGCGCCGCCAACGGAGACGCGCGCTGGAACGTCGCGATCCGCACCGCCGTGCACCACCGCGGGACGCTCCGGTATCACGTCGGCGGCGGGATCGTGTGGGACAGCGACCCCGACGACGAGTGGGAGGAGACTGTGCACAAAGGCGAGGCGCTGGCCCGAGCGTTCGGGCTGCTCACTCCTCCCCGCTGAACTCCTCGCCCTCGTCGGGCGGGGTCGCGAAGTCTGCCTCGGGCCCCTCGATCTCCTCGATCAGCTCGATCTCGTCTTCGACCTCCGGCTCGACCTCGTCGAGCTCAGGCAGGTCGTCTTGGGCGTCGCGGCCGCGCAACGCCGACTTTGGGTCGAGCCGCTCGGACGCAGGGACGCTGCGGCCCTTCGGCGCGCGCGTGGCCGTAGGCGCGCTGCGTGACGGCGGCGTGACCCCTCCGGCCGCGGGCTCCTTCGGCGGGACCCGGCTCGCGCGCTCCCGGTCCGGACGGGGCGCTCCGAGGCGATCGACGACGCCGCTCCAAGTGTAGTGGTACGCGCCGTCCTTCCACAACGCGGCGGACTGCGACCCCTTGATGAGCCCGGCGCCAGGCCAAGCCTCGAGCGCCTCACCGAGGCGCCCGACGAGGCTCAGCTTCACCCGGCTGCGGGCGAGATCGTCGTTGAGCGTGAGGTCCCCCGTGATGTCGATCTCGACCAGGTCCGACTCCAGCCGACCCGTCTTCACCGTCGCCTTGCCGTCCTCGACATCGAGCACGATCTCGAGCACGCGCACCGGCGCCGGGAGGCCCTCGAAGTTCGCCAACAGCCCGTCCAAGCTGCCGTCTTCGCTCGCGAGGCCCTCGATCACCAGGTCCTGACCCGTGATGGCGATCCGGCCGTTGGCTTGCCCGGGCCCATCCACCCACGACAAGTCCGCTTCAATCAGGACCTCACCGGTGCCCACCAACGAGAAGCCGCCCATCGAGGGCAACACCCCGAGCGGGAGCGCGCCTTCGACCCGGGCGCCGCGCGGCACGACGCCGTCCTCGCCGCGCCCCAACACGACGTCGACGTCGATGTCGCCTTCGCCGCGCGCGAGGTTCGCCGAGATCTCGGCGTCCTGGCCGATCAGCAGCCAGAGGAGCTGCAGCGGCCCGGTCGTGATCGACGCCTCGTCGACGGCCAACACCACCTTGGTGGTCTTTCCAACGGTCTGGCTCAGCTTGGGAGCGTCGCCGGTCAGGCCGAACACCGCCGGGGACGTCGACGCGAGATCAAGGCTGTACTTACCCTTCGAGGCGTCCTGGACCTGCCAGCGCACCCGCTCGGCGACGGCGTCGCCCGGGAAGCTGACGTAGAACACGGCGACGAACACCACGAAGAAGGCGGCGACGCTCGCCGCGCCGACGCCGAGGATCTTCAGCATCACTCCCCCTCGACGAGCGCGAACGCCAGCACCTCGAGCGTCACCGTCAGCGTCTTGTCGGTGCTGCCCTGAGTCTTGAAGCGCGCGTTCTGAATCTGTAGCGGATAGCCGGACGTTTCGAGCACATACAGAAAGTCGACGGACTTCTGCAGATCGAGCTTCTTCAGCTCCACCTTGTAGATGGTCTGCTTGATGGTGCCCACCACCTCGCTGCCCTGGTCGTTGATCGTGCCCAGCTCGAGCCCGAGCCGCGCGGCCTCCTGCTCCACGAACGGTTTGAACCGCTGCCCCTGGTAGCGCTTGAGCCGGGCTTCACCCTGCTCGATCACGGCGAGGGACTGCTGGTGCTCCTCCGCCATCGCCTGGATGACCTCGAGGGCGTCCTTCTGCTGCACGACGCGCGCCGCTTTGTCGTCGAGCGCGCCCATCAACATCCACGACGTGAGTCCGCCAACGACGAGCGCCCCAAAGCACGCGAGAACCGCCAACATTCGGCGATCCCGCGGGGACATCGCCTCGAGCTGGTTCTGGATGACGACCATCACACTCTCACGCTCGGCCATCAGCCCGCCTCCTCGGTGGGCGCGCCACCGTCACCGAGCGGGATGGTCACCGGGAAGCTCACGCGCTCCCGCGACTGCCGCTCCTGGCCCTTCGCCGCGCTCTTGAAGCGCTCGCTCGCTTGCAGGGACGCCTCGACCGCGTCGGCCGACGCGTAGCTGTCGGTCTCGGCGGTGAACGTCACCGCTGTGGGTGTGATCGTCAGCTCGGTGACGTCGACCGTGATCTTGTCGGGGGGTGGGAACGCCTTCGTGAGGTCGGCCAACAACGACACGGTCGGGGGCACCCCCGACGAGCTGCCGAGCACCTGGGCGCGGACCTTGGCGTCGTCCATCTCCTGGCGCAGGACCGACGTGGCGATCGTGGAGTCGCGGACCATCGACGGGTCCATCGACGGGACCGCGGCGACCACGGTGTCCCGGATGCGGGCCTCGACCTCGTCGAGTTCGCTGTCGAGCGCGCGATACCGCACGGCGAACACGACGATTGCGGCGAGCATGAACGCGACGAAGCCGCCGCCTCCGTACAGCACCGTCGCCCGCAAGACGTCGACGCCGCCACGGTACGTGAGGTCGCCGCTGCGGAGGTCGACCTCGACGCCCTTCGTCTTGCCCGAGACCCGCGCCGCGAGCGCGTCGGCGAGCGCAAACACAGGAGACGCCGCGTTGCCGAGCGCGCTGGGCGGGCGTACCACCGGGATACCAAGGTCTGAAGCCAGGTATGCGCCGAGCGGCCCCAGGCGGGAGCCGCCCCCGACGAGGCGCAGCTCGGTGATGTCGAGCCCGAGGTCGTCTTCGGCGCCGACCAGGGTCGAGCGCACCTCGGCCAGCAACAGCCCCATGACCTCATCGGCGGCGAGGCGGGCCGCCGCCGGCAGCAGGTCCCACCCCGACCCTTCGTCATCCGGATCGATCGGGTTGCCTCCGACGACCTGCCACTCCGCCTCGGCGTACGGCACGTCGAGGGCCTTCGCGACCGCGCGGATGACGTGGTGACCGCCGACGTCGATCGTGCGGCACACCTCGGCGACACCATGGCGCACCACGGCGAGCGCCGAGTGGCCGTGACCGACGTCCAGCACCGCGACCGTGCCGGTCGGCGCGAGCGCCGCGAGCATGTCGGCGTCGTGAAAGACGTACTTTGGATCGACCTTGAGTCCGGCGAGGCCAGCGACCAGCTCCTTCACGGCGTCGCGCTCGGCGAGCACCGTGAGCACCTCCTGCCCGCGCCGGCCCTCGTGCGGGCGCCAGCCCATCACCATGTCCTCGAGATCGAACGGGACCTCGGCCTCCACCGCGAACGGCAACGCGCGCTCGATCTGGGCGCGATCCGCGAACGGCAACGCGATGCGCCGGACCGCCGCCGCCGACCACCCCACCGCCACCGTGTTGGATGGGTGCTGCCACTCGGGGTGCTGGTTGACCAGCTCCGACAACGCGGTCACCCGCGCCGCTATCGTCGGCACGGCCGTGCCGACCTG
Organism: uncultured Pseudomonadota bacterium; assembly: GCA_903897935.1. Lineage (GTDB taxonomy): Bacteria > Myxococcota_A > UBA796 > UBA796 > CAIUDO01. The sequence goes on along the minus strand of CAIUDO010000915.1, from coordinate 11,005 downwards.
AGGCACCTCGATGATGTGCCTGCCTTCGAACTCGACCTTACGACCGGTGGTGTGAATCACCGAGACCTTGAGGGCCCGCGCACCGACATCGATTCCAATCAGACGTGGCATCGGTCATTCAATCCTGGTGTAGACAAGGCGCCCGCTCGCGTCTTGGCTGAAGTCGTACACGACCTCGATGGTCACGCTCGCGTCCCCGACGACCCCCACCGAGTTCACACGAAACACAGTCGACGAGGTCGAGATGCCGGACTTCATGTTCGCGTCGACGGTGGCGCCGAGCGAGCTGAGGTAGGAGATGAAGGTGTCGACGTTCGTGAAGTTCGTCAGCGCCTTGTACTCGTCCAGCTTGGTCAGCAGGTCGTCGACGTACGCGTCCGCCGGGGTCGGGTCGAGGTGGGCTTTGAGCAGCGCGAACATGACCTCGCGGCTCGCCGTGTTGATGTTCACCTTGCCCGCGCCATAGATCGTGAGCTTGTCGCCGAACCGCTCCCAGACGTCGTCCCGGTTCCACCCGTCGACCAGGCGAATCTCGGCGAGCGAGTCGAACGCGGCGTTCTTCGGAAGGTACGGGCTGGTGAGGTTGTTGTACAGGGTGTCTTCGCCCCCGCCTTCGTACAAGCGGGTGCCGTCGGCGTCGGTCCAATCGGCGAGGTTGGCGATCAATTCCCACCGGTCGAGGTTCGTCTCGTAGAAGAACTGGTCGTTGTCGATGCCCGACATCAGCCCGTACAGCTCGAGCGCCGTGCGGTTCTCCAGCAGCTCGGCGTACGTCGTGGCTTGGATCGACCCGACGAAGATCCGGCTGTCCTCGTCGGTGAGCTCGGCCGCGAAGTCCCCGTCGAAGTCGAGGAAGTTGCGCTCCGAACCCACGCTCTTGCGGCTCTCTTCTTCCTGGTCGTCGGTGAGCTGCGGGGCCGAAGGCTGCATCGGGTCGGGCGGAGGAGCCTCTTCGCCGTCTTCGACCTCTTCGCCCTCGAAGTCGTCGGGATCGGGCTCGCCCCCAGAGACCAGCATCATCCGCAAGAAGCCGGTGTTGATCATCGGCACCATCTGCCACAGCGCGTCGCCGAGGTTGATGCCCATCGACGCGGAGAAGCTCTGCAGCATGGAGTTGTTGCCGAGCTGCTTCGAAGCGACGAGGATCAACCGATAGATCTGAACACCGGTGCGCGCGAGGTGCTCGGCGCGGGCCTCGTCGCGGCCGTGCGCCGCGAGCTGAAGCCGCACCGTCGCCGCGTACGAGATCTCGGTGACGATGACCGTCATGAACAAGATCGTGGTGATCGCCATCAGCAGCGCCACACCTGCGCGTGACCGCCGCCCCACCCGATAGAAGCGGTGCCGGGTGGGCCCACGCGGGCGTACGAGCTCCGCCCACACGCGGCTCGCGGCCGATCGCAGCGCGCCGATCACTGGACCGCCTGCAGGAGCGACCGCGGCAGCGGGTCGGCGTACTCCAACGAGACCGTCGACAAGAACGGGACCTCGATAGTACGCTCTTCATCCCTCGGGTCGCGACCGGCCAACACGAGGCCGATCTCCACCGCGCGGGGGATCCGGTTCGAGAAGTCGACCGTCCGGGAGTCCCACTCGTCGACCCACTCGTTCGTGCGGCTATCCAGGTACCTAAGGTCGAACCGGAGCACATTGTACGCGATCGGGTAGATCGGACCCTCTTCGTCGGGCTCCTCGTCGATCCGGGGCGCCTCACGATGGAACAGCACGCACCCTTCGCCCTTCGACGCGATGCGCTCGCACCAGACGGTGACCTCGGTCTGGTCACTCTCGCGAGAGTCTCGGTACAACCGCTGGTGTGCGAACGTCGAGAAGTACAGGCGGTCCGGGGTGTCATCGACGCCGACGAACACGGTCGCGTAGGTGTTGATCGCCTGGGTCTGCTTGGTCAGGAACGCGAGCTGGATCTCACGCCGCAGCCGCGCCAACGTGACGCGGGCCGCGCGCGTGGTCTCGTCGCGATCCGACAGGATCTCGCGGGCCTCGATCGTCGACGCGAGCACCTCCCACGAGATGGCAGAGATGACGAGCAAGATCGCGATGGCGATCATCACCTCCAACATGCTCATGCCGGCGCGCGCGCGTCGCATCAGCGGCCCACGCTCGTCGCGCCGCCGGTGAGCCCGCCCGTGGCCCCCCCGGCCGCGCTGGCGTCGCTCGACGCACCCGGCACGATCTGGCCGGTCGGGTTGATGACGTGGGTGACCAGGATCACCTGGTCTTTCAGCTCCTCGGCCTCCTTCGCGTTCTTGCCCCACCACACCCGCACGCGCACCTCGCGGATGTACATACCCAGCATGTCCGTGATCAATTCGGGGCTGATGCCGAGGGCCGACAAGTCGGGAGCCCCGCTCTCCGGCGCTTCGATCTCTTCGTCGCCACCCTCACCCCAGTAGCCGCTGTTCCCGATCTGATCCGCGGCACCCGCGAGATCGCCCGCCATGCCGAGGTCGATCTCGGCGATGCTGTACTCCCAGTGGAAGTCCTGGAACGCATCGCCGAACGACACGTCGAGCGACTCCTCACCGAAGTCCTCGAAGTCGCCCTCCTCGTAGATGTCGGTGTCACCGAACCCCTCGGCCTCGACGCGGAACAGCACCTCGTTCATCTTCTCCTGCGCGAGGTGCGTAGCGGTGACGAACCGCTCGGCGTCGAGGGTCATCTGCACCGCGGTGCCTTGAATCTCCATCAAGATCACCAACGCGGTGACCAGGATGGCGATCGAGATCATGACCTCGAGCAGGGTGAAGCCGCGCCTCATGGGTCCAGCTCCGGGCCTTGCTCCGGCAAGAAGTCGAACCGGTCCTTCCACGCCTCGAGATCGCCGTCGAGGTGCACCGCGCCCGACATGGGCTCGACCTCCACGGCGTACCCGGCGGTCGGATCGTCTTCGTCGACGATCAACACGATGGTCTGCTCGGAGAACCCGTTCGGCATGATGTAGCTGTGCACGACGACGAGGTCCTCGGGGTGCGCCGCGGGATCGGCGCCCGAGGGGACCATCATCTGCTCGTACTGGGGGGTGAACACCCCACCGAACCGCGACCCCGACGGCAGCTCGACCCGGGTCTGAAAGCGGTCGCGGGCTGCCTGAAACCCGCCCGACTCCTCGGCCAACGCCGCCGCGCGCTCCTCGTCGGAGAACCGGCTCAGCCGATCCTCGCGGTCTTTCTCCCACTCGTCCCGCTTGGCGGGATCGTCGAAGATGAGGGTGCGCGCGTCCCCCACCTCGATCTCATAGTAGTTCTCGTCCAGGTGGTATGCGATACGAAAGGTTACGTTACGCATGACCGCCTGGTCGCGGAGCAACGAGTACGTGAGCGTGAGCTCCTTGGCGACCCGGTGCTGCTCGAGCTGGAAGTAGCTCGACAACATCGGGATCGTGATCGCCGCCACCGCGACCAGGATCGCCAGGACGATCAGCACCTCGACGAGCGCCATGCCCGCGCGAACGCGGCGCCGAACCGACCGACTCGGCCGGCCATCGCTCGTCTGTAGGCGCCGTGCGATCACTTCTGCTCCGACCAGCGGATGTCGGCGTCGTTGCCGGTGCCACCCTCGGCGCCGTCGGCCCCGTACGAGACGATGTCGAACTTGTGACCCTGCGGACCGGGCGACAAGAACACGAAGTCGTTGCCCCACGAGTCCTTCGGGGGCGCGGCGTCACCGTAGACCGCCTTCAGGCCGTCGGCGGTGCTCGGGACCTTGTTGCGCAGCGTGTAGATCTCGACCTTCTTGTTCACCTCGGTCATCTGAAGGAGCGTGGTTTGCACCTTCGAATCCTCGAAGTACTGCATCGCGGTGAACCCGACGATGCTCATGAGGGTGACGATGATGGCGATCACGACCATGACCTCGACCATCGACATGCCGCGACGGCCACGCAGCGCGCGACGGACCGCCTGGGTGACACGCGGGTCGAGCCCGCGTTCGATCTGCACCGTGTCCATGAACCCTCCTCTCGAGATCGACTCGATCGTATTGACCATAGCCAAAAAGTCGCGCGAACGCCGCGCTACATGACCAACTTCGACAGTCCCATCATAGGAAGCAACATGCCGATGGCGACCAGGAACACCATGCCGCCCATCGCGAGGATGACCACCGGCCCGAGCAGCGACGTGAGCGCGTTGAGCGCGGTCTCGACCTCGTTGTCGTAGGCGTCGGCGACGAGGGTGAGCATGCGCTCGAGCTCCCCGGTCCGCTCACCGATGCTGATCATGTGCGTGACGACGGGCGGGAACTGGCCCGACGCCTTGAGCGGCACCGCGATCGACTGACCTTCCTGGATGTTGCGCGACGCGCCGTCGACCGCGTCGGCCAGCACGGCGTTGCCGATGACCGCGCGACCGATCTCGAGCGCGCTGAGGATCGGCACCCCCGACACCAACAAGGTCGCCAACGTGCGACAGAACCGACTCACCGACACGAGGCGATGCACCCGGCCGAGCACCGGCACCTTGAGCCGGAGGGCGTCGAACTTGAGCCGCCCCTTCGGCGTGGACACCCACCGCCGAAACAACCACCCACCGACCGGCATCAGCACGATCGGCAACCAGAAGTAGCCGATGAGCAGGTCACCGAACCCGAACACGACCTGGGTGAGCAGCGGCAACGCGAGATCCCCGCCGAACCCGTCGAACAGCGTGCGCACGCGCGGCACGACGCCGGTGAACAAGCCGACCAGGATGCCGAGCCCTACACACGACATCAACACCGGGTACATGAGCGCAGATAGAACCTGGCCTTGCAGCTTGACCTGCGAGTCCGTGTACGCCGCGAGCCGCTCGAGCACGTCGTCGAGGGCGCCCGACTTCTCGCCCGCGCGCACCATCTGCACGAACAGGTTGTCGAACACCCGCGGGTGCTCGGCCAGCGCGTCCGCGAGGGTCATGCCGGTGTTCACCTTCTCCTTGATCTGGGAGAGGATCACCTTCAACCCTGGCTTCTCGGCCTGGTCGACCAACGCCGTCAGCGCCTCCACCATCGGGATCGCGGCGCCCACGAGCGTCGAGAGCTGAGTGGTGAGCACGGCGATGTCGCGCGCGCTCACGAACTGGAAGTACTTCGTGAAGTCGATCTGAACGTTGAGGCCGCGCCCGCGCGTGTTCTTGCCGGCCTTCTGCTCGTGCATCTCCGTCGGGAACATGCCCTGGCGGCGCAGACGTTGGCGCGCCACCTTCGCGTTGTCCGCGTCGATGATACCGGAGACGGGCTTTCCCACGGCGTCCATGCCGCGGTACTCGAACACGGCCATGGTTACTCACCATCCTCACGGGTTACGCGCAAGACTTCTTCGAACGTCGTCAAGCCAGCGATGGCCTTCGTGATGCCATCCTCCCGCAGCGTCTTCATGCCCGCCGCGACCGCAGCCTTCTTGATCTGGCCCGCGTCCGCGTTCGAGATGATGAGCGCGTGCAGCGCCTCCGACGACACCAGCAGCTCGTAGATCGCGAGCCGGCCGGAGTACCCGAGGCGGTTGCATTGATCACAGCCAACCGCCTTCCACACGTGCGGCACGCCGAGCTCGTCTCGGGTGATCTGCAGGTCGAGCAGCTGCGCGTCGGTCGGCACGTGCGGGGCCTTGCAGTGCTTGCACAAGCGACGGACGAGGCGCTGGGCGACGACCCCCAGCAACGACGACGCGACCAAGAACGGCTCGACGCCCATGTCGATGAGGCGCGGGAACGCGCCTGCGGCGTCGTTGGTGTGGATGGTGGACAACACCAAGTGGCCGGTGAGGGAGGCCTGTACGGCGTTGTTCGCGGTCTCGCGGTCGCGGATCTCACCGACCAGGATCACGTCGGGGTCCTGGCGCAAGAACGCGCGCAGCGCGCTCGCGAAGGTCAGCTCGATCTTGGCGTTGACCTGCACCTGCCCGATGCCCCGCACCTCGTACTCGACCGGATCCTCGATCGTAAGGATGTTGACGTCCGGCTTGTTGATCTGCTTGATCGCCGCGTACAGCGTGGTGCTCTTTCCGGAGCCGGTCGGACCGGAGACGAGGATGATCCCGTTCGGCTGCTCGACCATCGCGGCGAACGCCTCGTAGATGCTGCCCTGCATGATCGCGTCGAGCGACAGGACCTCACCCTTCTCGAGGATACGCATGACCACCCGCTCACCGTGCCGAACGGGCAGCGTGGACACGCGGAGATCGACCTCGCGACCGGCCATCTTCCTGCGGATGCGGCCGTCTTGCGGGAGGCGCTTCTCGGCGATGTTCAAGCCCGCCATGATCTTGATGCGGGCCACGATCGAGCTCTTGAGCCGATACGGCGGGCGCACGGCTTCGTACAGCATGCCGTCGATGCGGAACCGGACCACGAGGTCCTTCTCGAACGGCTCGATGTGGATGTCGCTCGCGCGCTCCTTGATCGCCTGCGCGAGCAGCGCGTTGACGAACCGGATGATCGGCGCCTGGTTCGGGTCATCGAGCAGGTCGGCGTCTTCGAGCACGAGGTCGCCAGCGAGCCCGCTGTCTTCGTCTTCGTCGACGTCTTCGAGCACGGAGGACGCGCTGCGGGTCGCCTTGTCGTACGCCTTGTTGGTCGCCTCGCGCAGCACGTCGGCCGGGACGATGACGACGCGCACCGGGTAGCCGAGCAGGACCCGGATGTCCCCGACCAGCGTGAGCGCGCCGAGATCCGCGATCCCGACCACGAGCTGACCGTCGGCGACGTACAGCGGGAGCGCGCCGCCGTCGCGCGCGATCGCCAGCGGGAGCGGCCGGATCAGCTCCGCCTCGATCGCGTCGACGTCGATCTCGTCGACCACGGGCAAGCCCGACAACGTGGACAACGCCCGAGCGACCGCGCGCGTGTCGACACCCTCGACCTTGCCGATCACCTCACGTAGCGGGGTGTTCGTCTTCTCTGCCAACGACCGCGCCGACGCCACGACCTCGGCCGTGAGGCCCTCCGCGCGCAGCTGATCCTCGAGGGTCGCCCGACGAATCGCCATCATTCCCCTCCCGGCGACGGCTCGTCGCCCGGATCGAGCAGCAGGTCGTCGACCGGCAGCGCCCCCGCGCCCTCGCCGACCTCGGCCGGCGGGTCTCCCAGCTCTTCGGCGATCGCGGTGCGCGTCGCCTCCGAGATCGGCGCCCCACCGACCGTGATCTCGTCGCTCAGCACCTCGGGAGATCCCCGGTAGTACGAGGGCTCGTCCACGACGTTCATGGAGTACCTGAGGAGGTTCTTGATCGCCTCCATCTGCTCGTCGCGCGACTTGCCGTAGAACCGCCGCAAGAACTCCTGACGCTGGGCCTCCTTGACCTTCATGATCTCGGTGAGGTCCATCTCGTCGTCGACGATGTGCGGCGTGAGGAACACCATCAAGTTGGTCTTTCGCGACGTGTCGCGCGACCCACGGAACAACGAGCCGATGAGGGGCAGATCCCCAAGGATCGGCACCTTCGTCTCTACCTGCGTCTCGGTGGTGCCCACGAGGCCACCGAGCACGACCGTCTGGTTGTCCCCGACCAACGCCGTGGTCTTGACCTCGCGCTTCGAGGTGATGAAGCCTGCGGTCGCAGGATCCAACGCGCTGTCGTCTTCTTCGACCTCCGACACCTCAAGCTCGATCACCATCGTGACGTAGTTCTCGGAGTTGATGCGCGGGGTCAGCTTCATCGTGATCGCGACGTCTTCGCGCTGGTAGCTGATGACCGGCTGACCGAGGCTGTTCAGGCCAGACGACGTCGGGAACGGGATCTTGCGACCTACGACGATCTCAGCCTCTTCGTTGTCGAGCGTCATCAGGTTGGGGTTGGAGACGATCGTCACGGATTGGTTCGTCTTCAACGCATTCAACACGATGCCGAACGCAGGGACCGGGATGACCGTGCCGTCACCGAACGGGACGTCGACCGTCTCGCCGTACACCCCGAGCGCGAGCCCAGACAGGAGGTCCTGCGAGAGGCCGAGGGACGACTGCCCGAATTGCCCGCCCGCGATCGTCAGGTTGTCGCTGTTGGGCAGCAGCGGGCCATGGTAGGCGAGCCCGAGATCGAACGTGTCTTCGCTGGAGAGCTCGAGCACGACGCAGTCGACGTAGACCTGGCGCCGCTTGGCGTCGAGCTCGTCGATGACCCGCTTGACGATCTCGAAGTCGTCGTTCGCCGCGATGATCACGAGCGAGTTGGTGGTCTCGTCGTGGGTGATGCGCATGCCGGAGTCGAACGCGGCCAGCACCCCGGTGTTTCCGTCGGTGGTCGTGGAGGGCGCATCGGCCTGCGCGGTCGGGCGCCGGGCCGACGCGGTGGTGGCCGCGCCACGGTTCGAGCTGCTGCTCTTCGAGCTCGAGCTGCCGCCCTCCGACAGGTTGGCGAGCACGGTCGCGACGTCTTCGGCCTTGGCGTGCTCGAGCTTGACGACGTGGATCTGGGACCGGCTGGCCGGGTCGACGTCGACGTCGAGCTTGCCGACGATGTCCCGAACCGCGGCGTGCCCCTGATCGTCGGCCAACACGATGAGGGCGTTGGTGCGCTCGTCCGAGATGACCTTGTCGATGTAGCGGCTCTCGACGCCCGCGCTCACCGCTTCGGACGACACCGCGGTGTCCTCCCGCTTCGGGGTGCGGCGCGCCGACGCGCTCGTGCTCGTGCTCGTGGTCTTCTTCGTCGCCGAGGCCGGCGCCGTCGACTCGGCTGCGGTGCCGTAGATCTGCTCGATGATCGCCTTCACCTCCTCTGCGTTCGCGTAGATGAGGGGGATGACCTCGAGCCGGCTCTTGGGCGCCGCGATGTCGAGCTGCTTGATCACGCTGTAGACGCGCCGAAGGTTGCTCGCTTGCTCGGTGATGATCAGCGTGTTGGACGGGTTGTACGCCAACACCTTCGCGTCCGGCGACACGAGCCCGCTGATGACGGTGGTGACGTCCCCCACCGAGACGTTCTCGAGCGGGATGATCTGCGTGACGAACCCGGATCCGGGGAGATCACCGCCTTGCCGCACCGGGATCGCGGCCTGGGCCGCCGCGCCGGTCTTGACGACCGTGACCGTGGCCCCATCCACGACGATCGCGTACCCGGCGACCTCGAGCGCCGCGATGATCGCCTTCTCCGCCTCATAGACGCCGACGGGGCGGTTCGAGATGATCGACACCTCCGCGCCCTGCAGCTCCTTCTTGTCGCCGATGATGGCGTTTCGACCGGTAATGTCGGCGTAGTACTTCACCAGGTCGTAGACGTTGGTCGACAGCATGTCCAACGTGATGCGCTGCGCCCCCTGCACCTCGGGCGGCTTGGCGCGGTCCGACGGCGCCCCGAGCTCACCCGAGCTGGTGCTGCCGCCCGCGCTCCCGGCGGCGCTCCCTGCGCCGCTGGTCGCGGTCGGTGGGGCTGGCGGGGCGCCCGACGTCGACGTGGAGGTCTCGGTCCCCTCGTCGTCGGTCGAGCTCGGGAGCGGCCGGGTCGGAAGGCGATCCCGCAGCCCCGGCGGCCGCAGGCCCGGCGCGACCGGGAGCGGCTGCGGGTTCGGGTTGTTCGTCGAGTTGTCGTCGCCTTGGTCGTCCTGCGCGAACGCCCGCTCGGGCAGCGCCGGACCCACGAGCAACGCGGCCAGCACGAGCACGAGACGAGCTACGGAGGAACCTCGAACGACATCGATGCGGGCCATCAACGGACCTCGTACTCCAGGGCCGACTTCTGGCCCCGGCGGGTGATCTCGAAGTTGAAGTTGGACTCACTCTGGAGGCTCGAGAACGCCCCCATCGCGCCTTGCGGGCTGCTGAGGCCCGTGCCGTTGACACCGTGGACGATGTCGCCGTTCTTCACGCCGAGCTGGTCCAGCGGGCTGCCCCGGCGGATGCCCGACAGGCGGTACCCATCGACGTTGCCGTCGGGGCCGCGGTGGGGGATCGCCCGCGCCATCTTGGACAGCGCGTCGAGATCCGTGAGGTACTTCGCGATGATCGAGCGATCGACCGCGTAGCGGTTCTCGCCGAGCTTCTCGATCCCCTCGATCGTGTCCTCCGACGACGACGTCTCGACGCGCGACTCGGTCGCCGGTGCAGGGGCGGCGTCTTCGTCCATGCGGAGGATCTCTTCGCGGCCATCTCCACGCTTGAGGCGGATCATCCGCTGCTCGATCGACACGATCGTGGCGTCTTTGATCTTGCTGCCCTCGCCGTAGCCGTGGGCGACGCCGTCGGCGGCGTCGTCGGCGATCATCGCCGAGCTGAACCGGGTCGGCACCGCGACCAGCGTAGCGACGAGGCGGAGCTTCATGTCCGTGATCTCGACCGTGCCGTCCCCCGACGCGGCTGCCTTGCCGATCTGCGTGTGGTCGAAGATGTTCCTACCCAGAATGTCTCGAATGTACTGGTCTTTCGAGACCGTACGCGGCCGACTCGCGACGCTCTCGCGCGGCGCGGCGGCGCTCGAGGACTCCGCGACGACGGGCTCCTCGAGCTCGGCCCCCTCCGGCAACGCGACGACCTGTCCGATCACGGCGTTCGTGACGATCGCGAGCACACCCGCGAGCGCGGCTGAACTACCGATCGCGACTGCGGGTACCCAGCGCTTCACCGTTCGACTCCTGTTCCGTTGGCCGGCCAAGCAAACAACGTGCCAGCATTCAACAGCCCCACATCCACGGGACGACCGAAGCTCTCGCGCCGACCGCCCCCCGATTCGGACAACCTGTCAAGGCGCATCCGACCCCCCCGGAGGCCGTGACAGGCTGTCATCCGGCGACGACACCCGGGGCCCGCCCCGATAACGGGCCGACGGGAGGCCCGCGGTGCTCACGCTCGTCGTCACGCTCGCGCGCGCCGGAACCGTCACGTGGTCCGTGGCGGCGCACCGCGAGCTCCAGGCGCCGATCACCGCCGACGCGCTGCGGGTCGACGGCGCGACCGCCCCGTGCGCGCTCGTCGCCGCCCAGCTCGTGTGTGAGGCCGACAGCGCCGTGACCGTAACGTGGGCCCGGCCCGACGGGTGGGCGGTGACCGGCGACCGGACGCTTACGCCTGGAGCGACCGG
>CAIUDO010000914.1 GCA_903897935.1 uncultured Pseudomonadota bacterium | reverse complement strand
GGCCCCATCGCGGCCGCTCCTCGGGCTCGGCGACGACCTCGGGCGGCGGGGGCTCCGACGGCACGGACCGCGCGGGGCCGCCGACCATCGCGGCGAGGTCCTCGGGGGTGTGGGCCCCCGTGTTGCCGGCTTCGTTCGGCCGCGCCTTCCGCTCCAGCGTGACGATGTCCGTCATGAGCTGGATCAGGCTCGGCCCGGCGACGTCGGGCGCGCCGAGCAGCCCGTGCACCGCGCGTACGAACGCCGCTGGATCCTGCCACCGCGCGTCGGGGTCGTACTTGAGCGCGCGCGACAGCACCTCGCGCACCGACTCGGGCAGCCGGTCGCGGATCTGGTACAAGCGGCGCGCCCCCTCCGCGCGCGTGGCCTGGTGACGCAGATCCGCCACGAGCCCGTCGTACACGGGCGTGCCGGTCATCAGCTCGAACGCCACCAATACGAGGCAGAACACGTCGGACGAGACGTCTTCGTCGCTGCCGAGCAAGCGCTCGGGCGGGCAGTAGCGCAGCGCGTCCGCCGCCGGGAGCGACGTCTCGTCCTCGAGGAAGACCAGCACGTCGGGCTGTGGGACGCTGCACCCGATCAGCAACGCCTGGCCGTCTGGCCGCAGCATCACGCGCCACGGGCTCACGTTGCCGTGCGCGTACACCCCCTGCGGCGGCCCGACGCGACCGAGCTCGTCGAGGATCTGCCCGATGAGCCAACACAGCTCGAGCCCGGCCTTGATCCCACCGACGCGCCCCTGGTCGGCGAGCTTTCGCACGACCTCGTGCACCGACCACACCGTGCCCGTCGGGTACACGAACGCCCCCGCCGCACGATCCCGCTGGTGCAGGTCGACCAGCCCAGGCACCCCGGTCTTCTCGAGGAACCCCAACACCGAGTCGATGCTGGATCCGAGCGAGGGGTGCTGCCGGAACGCGGGATGAACCTGAATCGCCTGGCACTTGACCCCGCGAGGGCCGATCAGCTCGACCAGATCGGCGGCTGGCCCCAGCACCTTGCGCCCCGTGCGCGGCATCCCCACCAGCGTGTCCATCCGTCCCCCATGGGACGATAGCAGGCCCGCGGCCGCAGCGGGACCCCGAGTCGTCGCGCGCGGTCGACCGCGTGATGCTACAGCCCAGGTGCGGAGGCCCGATGGGACGGAGCGGGCGCGGCAGCGATCCCGATGACGACCGCAAGAAGAAGGCCCCAGCCCGGACCCCGGAGACCACGGGGGCCGAGCAGGAGATCGAGGCTCCGGCGCACGAAGCGCCCGAGCCCGAGCACAAGCGCCTCCAGAACCAGCTCGGCAACCAGGCGCTCGCCGCGATGCTGGGCGTGGGCGCGCAGCAAGCCGGCGCCGACGTCGAGGTGGAGGGCATCACCACCTCCCGCGGCGAAGAGGTCGAAGGGAGCACCTACGGCGGCGACGACGAGCCGGTCGACGCCGGTCCGCCGCGCGAGGTCGACCTCAACGCGTCGTGGCGTCCCCGGCGGGCGCCCCCGCCCAAGAAGGCCGATCCCATCGACCGGGTCGACCCCCTCGACGAGGACGATCCCGGCGTCGACGAAGGCGTCGTGGCGTGGCTCCGCGAGGCCCGCGCGACCCGCGTCGAGGTCCCGCCGCCGAGCGCCAGCATCGACGCGATGGTGCAGCCCTCCGGCGCCCTCGCGCTCGACGGCCTCGCGGCGTGGACCGCGGCCGGCCCTCGGTGGATGGGCGCCCGCCAGGTCGACCGGGTGCTCGGGTGGGCGGTGCGCGGCGGCGCGTCCGGGCTCGCCGATCCGTACGGTCGCCCCGTCGTCGGCAGCGTGCGCGCCGGGTCCGCCGCGCTGTGGGGGGTGCTGCGCGGCGCGCTCGGGCACGATCCCCGCGCCGTCGACGCCGCGTTCGTCGGGTTCTGCCTGGAGGTCTCGGGGCGCCGAACCGCAGCGCACGAGGTCACCACCCACTACCGCGCGCCCGCCGGCAAGGTCCCGTCGGCCGTCGAGGCGTTCGCGACCGTATGCCCGAGCCCGTCCGGCCGCGTGCGCCCGACCCGCCTCGGCGACCCCGAGATGGCCGCGCTCGCGCACACCATCGCCGACTTATGCACGTTCGACGACCCGATGCGGCAGGTGCCGCGGCTCGCTGGTGGGCCGTCCCCCGACCCAGACGACGACGACCCCGACCCGCTCGGCCTCGACGCCTCGTTCGGCGCCCCGGTCGAGGCGGACGCCGGCTTGTGGGTCGCCGCGCGCGCCGGCGCCGATCGCCTGGCCTCGGCGG
>CAIUDO010000913.1 GCA_903897935.1 uncultured Pseudomonadota bacterium | reverse complement strand
GGCAGCGGCTCGAAGCGCAGGTCCCACGCGATCGACCCGACCTCGCCGCGCGACGTGCCCGCGCGGAGGTCGGTATCGGTCCCGGCGACCATCAGGCGCCCGTCCTCAAACCGCGCCGCGTCGTACGGCACCGGCTGTCGGTGGGCCGCCGCGCCGTCGTCGTCGAACACCGCCGCCCACGCCTCCGCCGTCGCTGACCCGTCGGCCCGGGTCAACGCGGTGGCCCGCGCCCACAGGGCTCGCGGCCCGGACGGATCGTTGAGTCGGAAGAACCAGCTCTCTACGAGGTCGATGCCCGGCCGGGCGCGCGGCGTGTCGTCCGTCATCACAGCCTCGGCCGGTGCGTCAGCAGGCGCCCCACCGCGCGTGCGGCCCGCAGCACCGTGCGCGGCGCCGGACGGGCGAACGCGTGACCGACCGCCAACAGCGCGCGCTCTTGAACGTCGTCGTAGGGGTACCCCCACAGCGGCTTCGGCTCGTGGGGCAGCCGCGGCGTATCGATCACCTGGGGCCACGTGAGGTCGAGCAAGCCGGCTTCGCCGTGCGACCGCCCGAACCCGCTCGCGCCGACCCCGCCCCACGGGAGCTGAGGGTGCGCGTACACCGTGGCGGCGACCTCGTTGACCGCGACCGCTCCGGCCCGTAAGCGGCGCGCCAACGCGGTCGCCGCGCTGACGTCGCGCCCGAACACCGACGCCGTGAGCCCGTACGGGGTGCCGTCGTGCAGCGCCACCGCCTCGTCGTCGCTTCGGTACGGCGCGGCCGCGACGATAGGTCCGAACGTCTCTTCGCGCCACGCGACGCAGTCCAGCACGCCCTCACCGGCGACCAGGGTCGGGGCCAGGGTGCGGGGCCCGAGCCAGTCGCCACCCGCCGCGACGAGGCCGCGGGCGCGCGCGTCGGCGAGGTGCGTGGACCACACGCCCCGTTGCCGGTCGTCGACGGCGGGCCCGAGGTCGGCGCGCGGGTCGATGCGGCCGAGCTTCTCGGTGACGCGCGCCAGCAGCTTGCCGTAGACGTCGACGTGCACGAGCACACGCTCGACCGAGCAGCACGCCTGGCCGCCGTTGAACGTGGCGCCCCACGCGATGGCGGACGCAGCTAGCTCGAGATCGGCGTCGGCCCGGACGATCAGCGCGTCGACGCCTCCGAGCTCCAGCGTGACCGGGATGGGGAAGCGCGCGCACGCCGCCATCACCCGACGCCCGGTCGGCACCGAGCCGGTGAACACGACCTTGTCGGGCTGCGCGTCGACGAGCGCGGCGCCCACCGCGCCGTCCCCTTGGACGAGCTGGAACACCCCCTCCGGCAGCCCGAGCGCGTCGAGGTGCGCCGCCAGCGCCGCGCCCGTGTTCGGCGTGAGCTCGGACGGCTTGAGCACGACGACGTTGCCGGCCAACAGCGCGGGGAGCACCGACGACAACGGGATCATCAGCGGGATGTTCCACGGCGTGATCGCGACGACGACGCCGTACGGGCGCCGGACGACGGTCGCGCGACGGTGCGGCTGGCCCGGGGTGGCCACCGAGCGCGTGGCCAGCGCCCGGGGGGCCGCCTCGGTGACCCAGCGCGTGAGCACGATCGACGCGACGACGTCGTGGGTCATCGCCTCAGAGCGTGGTTTTCCGTTCTCATCGTGGATCAGGTCCGCGAGCCGCTCGGCGTCGTCGGCGAGGCGACCGGCCAGCGGGCGCAGCAGCGCGGCGCGCTCCTCGACCGTCCGCGCGGCCCACCCCGCCGCGGCGCTGCGGGCGCGTTCGACCGGGCTCACGAGCGCACCAACAAGCGCGCCCCGAGCGCGCGCCCCGCCTCACGGGCCGCCGCGGCGTCGCCCCGCTGGATCGCGTCGACGACCGCGCGGTGCGTCGTCACGTCGACCGGGCCGGGCGGGAACAAGCCGACGAACAGGGCGCGGTGGTGTACGAACACGTTCCGTACGGCGTTCCCGACCAGCTTCAGCACGCGGTTGCGCCCCGCGGCGACCAGCGCCGCGAACAGGTCGAACTCGAGGTCGGCGATCGTGGACGGGTCGGTCGCGGCGGCGAGCGCGTCGACCGCGGCGGTCGCTGCGGCGAGATCGGCCGGGGTCGCACGCTGCGCGGCGAGCTCGGCGGTGAACGACAGCAGCGCGACGCGCAGCTCCAGCAGGTCGAACAACCAGGACGGGTCCAGCCGGCCACCGGGCGCGATCAGGTACGGCAGCACGTGCAGGCCGGCGGTGGTGAGCACGTCGGCGACGCGCGTGGCCTCGCCGTGACGCACCTCGACGAGGCCGATCGCTTCGAGGCGCTGCAGGGCCTCGCGTACGGAATTGCGGTTCACCGAGAACTGCAGCGCGAGGTCCCGCTCGCCGGGCAGCGCCTCGCCGGCCCGATACCGCCCGCCGACGATGGCGTCGCGGATGGCCTCCGCGACCTGGTCCGCGACCCCGCGGCGTTGGATGGGGATGAACGCCAAGGCGCGCTCCGTGGTCTGGTGGTTCGGTGGCCAACTGGTCCAACCAGTACCGCGCCTGCGCGCGCCGCGCAACACGCCGGGGCGAGGGCTGCGGGTCACGGCGGCGGTTACGCGCCGGCGGGGGGCGTCGTGGTGTGGTGGGTCGTGGCGAGCGCGTTCGCAGCAGACTGGTCC
Source organism: uncultured Pseudomonadota bacterium (assembly GCA_903897935.1). Classification (GTDB taxonomy): domain Bacteria; phylum Myxococcota_A; class UBA796; order UBA796; genus CAIUDO01. The sequence continues at coordinate 1,118 of CAIUDO010000913.1, read as the reverse complement.
GTGGTGCGCGAGTCCGACGGCTGCGTGTTCGAGCACCGCGCCGAGGGCAGCCCGGACGGGGCCGCGATGCGGGCGACCTGCACGTGGCCGGACGTCGCGCCGGATCCGCTCGTGGCGATGCTGAGCCAGTACGAGCAGTACCCGTCGTTCGTGTGGGCGATCGACGCCGCGCAGATCCGCCGCGTCGAAGGCGCGCGCGCCCTGGTCTACCAGGCGCAGCGCCTGCCCGGCATCGCAGACCGCGAGGTCATGCTCTGGATCACGAAGGAGGAGCTCGAACCAGGGGTTCGCTTCTCGTGGTCGGTCGCTTCCGACGTCTCGTGGAAGCCGAGCGAGGGCAACATCGCCACCCCGAAGAACACCGGGTCATGGACGGTGCGGCCGGCGGTGGGCGGCGGATCCGAGGTGGTGCACGAGATCGCGGTCGACGCGGGTGGCCAGATCCCGCGCTGGGTCGTCGCGCTCGTCCGCACGCGCGGGTTCGTGAAGGTGCTCGAGGACGTGCGCGCCGCGGCCATCGCTGCGCCGTCGGCGTAGGCCCGAGGGGCGCCCCGCGATCTTCGCGTCCCCAGCACAATCGTTACGAAGAAAGACAGCGCCCGTCGTTCTTGGTTGGCGATCCGGGTCACGGGCGCTATCGTCCTCCCTTGCAGCAGGGGGGCGGCATGGTCCAACTTGCGGTGCGGGAAGCACATCGTTCGTTCGGTGCTTCGGTCGAGCGGCAAGCGGCGCCGTCGTGGGTGGCCGAGCTCGCTTGCGCGTGGACGGGGCGCGGCCCGGAGTCCGTCGCGTGGCTGGCGGCCACCGTGCGCTCGGTGCTCGATGACGTCGGTAGGACCGCCACACCGGGCGGGTCGCGGGTCGCGATCGACGTGTCTGCGCAGGGTCGCGGCTTCGAGGTGCGGATCCAGCGGCCCGACGTACGCGGCGCCCCAATCGACACGATCTTGTGGGACCTGGCGGGATCCTGACGGCTAGCAGCCTGAAGGGCATTACGGACCGAGCCCGCTGAGCGAGGCCCGTGCGAGGGCGGCGAGGCCCGGTCAACGTAGTTGACCGGGCCGTTCGCGAGGAGGGAGCGTGCTGGAGCACGTGACCGAGGAGCGACGTCGTCCTCG
>CAIUDO010000912.1 GCA_903897935.1 uncultured Pseudomonadota bacterium | reverse complement strand
TGTCGATGACGTTGACGTACCGGGCCGGCTCGGTCGGGTGGGTGAGCAGCCGCACGCCAGCGCGCAGCCCGATGCCGCTCTTGTACGCCGTGGTCGACTCCGCGCACGACGCGGCATCGAACGCAGCGAGCAGGTCGCCGCCGAGCACCGCCGCCAACGCCTGACTGTTCGCGAGGTTCTGGAGGGCGAAGTCGTGATCGACGAGGTTCGGCGCCCGGAGCGCCACGCCCTTGCTGGTGTACGCCGACGACGCGCGCGCGCGGTACAGCGCCAACAGCGCGTCCGATTGGGCGCGCTCCGGCTCCGTCAGGTGCAGCCGGCCGAGCAGGGCGTCGAGGTCGTCGTTGCCGGTGACCTTGAGCAGCAGCGGCCGCGCGGAGCCGGGGTGCATGCCGACCGAGTGCGCGGCGCGCACGTTGTCGGTGGAGAATTCGTTGTTGGGGAGGAACACGTAGCTGTACGGCGCGATGCGCGGGTCCGAGCGCTCGGCGAAGTAGCGCTGGACGTGCGCGCCGAGCCCGCAAAGCCTGGGATTTCCCAGCCGTTGCCCGCCCAGCATGTACGGGATCGCGGCCTCGTGCGGCTCGAGCTCGTGCCGCGTGACGACGATGCGCATGCGGGCGAGGATGTCCGGGCGCGCCTTGAACGCCGACACGACCGGCCCGAGCATGACCTGCTTGCCGAGCGCGTCGAGCGCGAACGGGCTCAGCCACGACGAGGCGTCGCCAAACCCACAGTCGCGACCGAACGCCGACTCGTGCAAGCCATCGAACAGGTACCACTGCTGGTTGGGGAAGTCCGGATCCTCCGGGCGCCCGTAGTCCTCGACGACGTAGAACGACTCGAACGGGGCCAAGCCGCCGTACAAGAACAGCTCCAAGCATCGCTCGGCGCGGGCGCCCGCGCCCAGCAGCTCCGGCGCCGCGTCGGCCGGCGCGGAGCCCCACGGAGACGACGCACGCGCAGCGAACGGCCACAGCGACGCCCCGAGGGCGCCGCCGGCCCCCACCAACAGGTCACGACGACGCACACGCCCCCCTCACGCTCAGGGTGCCTCGGGCCGCGCCGCCACAATGTCACGAGCTGTCACGGGCGGCGCCTGGTGCGGAGGGTCACGCCGCGCGGCTCACTCGTCGCAGGTGACGATGCCGTCGAGGTTCCCGTCGTAACCCCACACGAACGCGCCGAGCGACCGCGACGTCTGGTCCTCCCAGCCGTCGAAGTACGACACCGTCGCCTCACCCAGCGCGACCTTCGGGCTGTCGGCGCCCGACGCGCGGGTGATCGTGTACGTCACCTCGGCCGTGTCGAGCGTCAGCCCGCCGTCGGCGTAGCCTTCGACGCCGACCGACCAGACGAGCTCGGTCGAGCCGTCGCCCAAGGTGGTCGTGATCGCCGCCGGCGACGACGACGTCACCGTCCACCCGGCCGGGACCACGTCGACGACCTCGCCGGTGCCGCCCACCGCGCCCGCGTTGCGCACGGTCAGCGCGACCTCGATCGTGGTGCCGTCGAGCCAAGCCGCCTTGCCGACCGTCATCGCGGTGCTCGTCGCCTGGTAGTCCCAGATCGCGTAGTTCGTCGCGACGCCGTAGATGCCCTGCCAATCAACGTGGTCCTCGACGCCGTCGCCGTCGTAGTCGTTGCTGCCGGTGACGATGTCGACGAGGGCCGGCGGCGGCACTTCGCCGAAGACCTCGAACGTGGCCCCGCCCGCGACGAACTGGGACGCCTCGATGCACCACCACGCCGACTGGCCGAGGTACGGCTCGTAGTAGTTGTTGTCGGTCGTCCACGAGCCGTACTTGAGCGAGACCGAGCCGCCGGGAGCGATCACGAGACCGTCGGACCCACCGACGTCCGCGCCCCACATGAACGCCTGGGTGCCCGGGCTCGTGACCATCATGTAGTCGTCGAGGCAGAGCGCGTCGGCGCCGTGGTTCCACACGTTGACGGTGACGCCGTCGGCGCTGTTGGTGAAGCCGATGCTCCCGGACGACACGGCCTCGGCGAGCGTGACGCACCCGTCGACCGGCTCGGTCGGGCAGTCGACCGGGCACCCGTTGTCCAGCACGCCGTCGAAGTCGTTGTCGAAGCCGTCACACACCTCGACGCAGCTGCACACCTCGTCGGTCGTGCCGTCGCCGTCGTCGTCGACACCGTTGCAGATCTCCGGCTCCGCCACGCAGCTCGCGTCGAACCAGGAGTCGAGCCCGACGCCCGACGCGTTGATGCGGGTGAGCAAGCGCGCGAGGCGCCGCCGGTCGGCGAGGGATCCGGAGTCGTACAGCGCGTCGGCGGTCGCGACGATGGTGTTGAGGTCATCTTCGACGCCGTCACCGGTGACGTCGCTGTACACCGCGCCCCCGACCCCGAACGCCGCGATGTTCAGGCGAGCCGTCGCGATCTGCAGACCCAGCCGGTCGAGCACGCCCGCAGGCGCCGCCGACAAGAAGCCCGTAAGGTCCGCCGCGTCATCGAACACCAGCCCGGACCCGACCGACACCGGCAACAGGTCACCGAGGCCGGGCGCGTTGCCCTCGAGCACGCACGTCGAAGAAGCCCAGAACGCCGTGTTTCGCGTGACCTCGAACGAGCAGACGCCGCACCCCTCGTCGACCGTGCCGTCGCGGTTGTTGTCGCGACCGTCGCAGTATTCGACGCCGCGCACGCGCAGGTCGAAGTCGTCTCCGTACGACTCCGCGGACGTGCTCTCCTGACCGCCGTTACATCCCACCGACGCGACCAATACCAGCACCGAAACGTGACGCATGACGACCTCCACCGGGCGGACCCCCTCGTCCACCCGAGCACCATGAGTCAACCACGAAAACGCAGGCCGCTCGTGTGACAATCCGAGGCACCGCGGTCCGCAGGCCGAAGGCGCGCCTGGATCCTGTCTTTGGAGTGACAAATTTTCTTTCACGAGCGCGGCGCCGCCGCGCCACGTCACACGATGGCGTGGCGCGCGCGAAGAACCGACCAGGAACCGCGGCTCTCTTACGCCTTCGTTACGCCTTCGTCATCGAG
>CAIUDO010000911.1 GCA_903897935.1 uncultured Pseudomonadota bacterium | reverse complement strand
GGCCGCGGCGGCGTCGGCGACCAGGATGTGCCCGAGGTGCACGCTCGGGCGGCGGTACTGCACCTGATGGTCGTCGTACCACTTCTGGACGGCCTCGTCGGTGACCGCGGCGTCGGCCACCGCTTGCAGCGCCTCGGCGCCCAGCACCTCCCGCGCCGCGAGCGAGATCGCCAGCATGACCTCCGGCTTCGCCTGCAGGTTCTTGGCCAGCGCGTCGTTGTACAGCAGGTCACCGACCGCGAGCCGCTCCTGGATCTCCTCGAACGCCGCCGGGTCGGCCTTGGCGCGCTCGGCCATCTCCGGCGGCACCCGCTTCATCACGATGTCGAGCATCTCGCGGGTGACGGGGCGGCCGTCGACGGTGAACACCGGCGTCCCCCCAGTGATCGCGCCGGGCGGCGGCGCCGGCTCCGGAGGCTGGGGGGCGCACGCGACGGCGAGCAACAGGATCAAGGTACGCAAGGGTCGCTCCAAGCAGGCCGCGACGGCTATCCCAAGGGCCGTGCTCCGTCGATTTGTGCCCGCCACCGTCGCCCGCGGCACGCGCCGCCGACGTCCGGTTAGCTCGGCGCATGGCGAACGACCCTGACCCGCTGACCAACGTCCGCGACCGCATCGACTCGATCGACCGCGAGATCGTCGCGCTGCTGGCCTCGCGGCACCAGGAGGTGCGCCGCGCGCGAAGCGCCAAGGCCGACCGGGGCGCCCCGCACCGCGATCAGGCCCGCGAAGCGGCGGCCGTCTCGAACTGGATCGCCGCCGCCGAAGCTGCAGGCCTCGACCCCGACGCCGTGGCGCAAGTGGCCCGAACCGTCGTCGGCGTCGACCTGGCGCCGGGCCTCGTGTCCGTCGCGCTGTTCGTGCGGGCGCCGGTGCCCGGCCGCACCAAGACCCGACTCGCCGCCACCGTCGGCGACGCCGCCGCCGCCGCATGGTACGCGGCGTGCGCGAAGCACGTATGGAACGAGATCGTGTCGATCGGCGGCGCCATGACGGAGGCCTGGGTGGCCGATCCGGCGGACGAGGCGGAGGTGCGGCGCTGGCTCGGCGCCGAGTCGGTCCGCCCGCAGCCCCCTGGCGACCTGGGGGTCAAGCAGGCCGCCGCGGTCGGCGCAGCGTTCGCGGCGGGCCACCGTGGCGCCCTGCTCGTCGCCTCCGACACCCCAGACGTGTCCAAAACATACGTTCGTTCCGCAATCATGGCGCTACGCAAGCACGACCTGGTGCTCGGGCCCGCGGCCGACGGCGGATACGCCTTGCTCGGCTTGGCCACGCCTCCGGGCGACCTGTTCGACGACGTCGCCTGGAGCACCGGGTCGGTCGCCGAGACGATCCGCGCGCGGGCAGCCACACGCGGGTGGTCGATCGCGGAGCTCGATCCGCTCATCGACGTCGACACGCACGACGACATGCTGGCTTGGGCCCGCCGAGCCAGCCGAGCGCACCCGCTGCGCCAGCACCTCCCCCAAGGCGCAAGCGCGGCTCCGAGCGACATTACTCCGTAGGCTGGACCCCAGCCTGCGTCTCGTCGATCCACACGCACACGCGCAGCGACGTGCGCGGCGCCAATCGGCTCCTACACACGATGCACCCCCCGCTGCATCTTTCCCCAGCCCGGCGCCGCCCGCAACGGGGCACCCTGTCGTAAGCCTTACGCGCTCACTTCGTACGAGGAACCAGACGCGCCGCGGCGGCTTCGCGATCCTCGACCCGGCCCATCAAGCCCCACTGGTCGCGCCCGAGCGCCCACGCGCGCACCGCCCGCCCGCGCTGACCCGCCGCCATCGCCGCGTCCCCGGCGCCGACCAGGGCGCGCGCCGCGTCGGCTTCGGCCACGCGGGTCTCGGCGAGCAGCGCCATCGCGCGCCCGAGGTGCTTGTCGAACGCCGCCCAATCCCCGGCTTGCGCGGCGACGGCGACCAGGAGCGCCTCGACGACGGCCTCGAGCGGCTTCCGGCCCGCCTTCTTGACCTCCGTGAGCGCCTCGGCGAGCCCCTGCTCGGCCATCGTGGTCTTGTTGGCGGCCATCCAGATCTGCGCCCGATTCACGCGCGGAACGAGCCACTCCCCCGACCCCAACGCGCGCATCCAGGTCTCCGCCCTGCGGTACGACAGCTCCGCGGCCTCGAGGTCCCCGCGCGCCCGGAGGATCTCCCCGAGCGCGTTCTGACAAGACGCCGCCCCGAACCGGCCCCCCACCCGTTCGAACAGCGCGAGCGCCTTCCGTACGTGCGCCTCCGCCTGCGCGAGCTGGCCGAGCGCGAACGACGCCGCCCCGAGCCCGGCGAGCGCGTCGGCCTGCCCGCGCACGTCGCCGGCCTCGGCGAACCTGGACAACGCCTCGCGGTGCAGCGAGACCGCGTCTTCTACCGCGCCGAACGAGCGGGCGGCGCTCCCGCGCACCAGCACGCAGCGCGCCCACTCGAGCGTGTCGGACTCTGCGGTCGCTGCCTCGCCTCTTCGTGCTCGATCCGCCTGATCGGCCAGCCGACCGCGCCGCCCTGCCGCGGTCGCCGCGTGTCGCCACGCGCGGCCCGTGAGGCTCGGGCGAGGCGGCACCAGGGCCTCCGCGTCGGCCGCCGCGCGCAGCGCGACCGCCTCGGCGTCCTCG
>CAIUDO010000910.1 GCA_903897935.1 uncultured Pseudomonadota bacterium | reverse complement strand
CGGGCGATCCACGTGGTGGCCAAGCCGTCCGACGAGCGTAAGGTGGTCGGGTACCTGCAGGGCAACGGCGAGCCGGATCTGGCTGCGTTCGCGGCGGACAACCCGATCGGCCAGCTCCGCGAGCGGCTCGCCGCGCAGGTCACGCTGCGGCCGGTGGTGCTGGGGGGGGACGAAGGGGTGCCCGACGGGGTCGACGCGCTGCTGGTGATCGGCCCGCAGAGCCAGGTGCCGCTGCGCGCGCAGTACCAGCTCGACCAGTTCATCATGAAGGGCGGCCCGATCGCCTTCTTCTTGTCGAGCGTGCGCCCAGACTTCCAGGCGATGCGCGCCACCGAGGTGCGGCACGACCTCAACGCGCTGCTCGGGCACTTCGGCGTGATGGTCGGCAAGGACGTGCTGATCGACCGAACGCGCAACGAGGTCATGCGGGTGCCGGTGGCGGTCGGCGGTCGTCCGCAGCTCGTCCCGGTGAACTACCCGCTGATCCCGGTGACGAGCGATCTCGACCCTTCGAGCCCGGTGGTCAAGGGGCTCGATCGCGCCGTCGTGCCGTTCGCCGCCACCCTCGGGCTCGCCGAGCGCCTGCCGGACGGCGTGACGGGCGGCGTGTGGGTGCGCACCGAGGCCACGTCGGCGGCGGTCGCCGGCCTGCGCCACCTGCGGCCGGATGTGCTCGCGCGGCCGATCCCGGACGAGGTGCCGGGCAGCTACCCGGTCGCGGTCGGGCTCGTGGGTCCGTTCACGAGCTTCTTCGCCAATCGGCCGATCCCGCCGCCCGCGGGCGCGTTGCCGGACGACCCGGCCCGGGAGCAGGAGGCGCTGACCCGGGTGCTCGACGGCGCGCCGAGCCGCATGATCGTGGTGTCGTCGGCTGATTTCGTAGCGAACAACCTCCCGTTCGTGCTCAACGCGGTGGACTGGATGCTGCAGGACGAGCTGCTGATCTCGATCCGGAGCCGGGCGGTCGACGTCGACCGGCTCGACGCCCCCGAGGCGGGCTCGGTCGGCACCTGGCGGCTCGGGCTCGCGTTGGGTCCGGCGATCCCGCTGGCGTTGCTCGCGCTGCTCGCGTGGTGGAGGTCGCGATGAACCGCGCCGCTCGCCGCTCGATGCAGCTCGTCGCGCTCCTCGCGGGGCTGGTGGTGGTCGACGTCGTGGCCCACGTGACCGCGGTCGACCCTGCGGCGGCCGTGTTGCCGGCGCTGCCGGAGTTCGACGTCCTGGCGGTGCAAGCGCTGCGCTTGTCGATGGGGGACGACCGCGTCACCCTCGACCGGGTGGGCCCGGACGACTGGCGCATGAGCGCCCCGTTCGAAGCTGAGGCCGACCGCGCCGCGATCGTAGGGATCCTGCAAGCGCTGCGCGGGGGGGTCCCGATGGACGTTCGGGTGGACGAGGGGTCCCTCGAGACGTACGGATTGCAGGCCCCGGGGTCCATCCTGGTCGAGGTCGTCGGCGCCGAGGGCGTGGTGTTGACCTCGTTCGTGGTGGGTTCGGACACCGCCGGGGGGAGCACGTTCGTGCGGCTGCCCGAAGACGACGTGGTGTACCGGGCGCGGATCGGGGGTCGGGCGCGGTACGACAAGCGGCCGACGGGCTGGCGCGACCCGATGATCACGGAGCTCGCGGCGGATCAGGTGGCGTCGATCGGGATCACGCGCGCCGGGGGCACGTTCACGTTCGAGCGCGCCACTGGGGGGCCGATCGGGGGCCCTGGGCCGTGGTCGCTCGTCGAGCGGCCGGGGTTCGAGGTGGATCAGGAGCAAGCCGACGGGCTGGCGGCCGGCCTCGCGGCGCTGCGCGCGGGGGAGATCCTCAACCCCAATTACCCCGCCGGCCTCGACACCCCCCCGGTGGTGGTCACCCTGCGGGTCGAAGGGGAGCCAGAGGTCCGGCTGCGGGTCGGCCGCACGTCCGCGGGCACGTTCATCGCCAAGGACGGCGTCGAGTCTGTGTATCGTGTGGCGGGGTCGATCCTCGACCGGCTGGACCAGGACGCGTCGACGTGGGCGGATCGTCGGCTGTTGTGGTTCGGTTGGGAGAAGGTCCACCGGATGTCGTTGGTCGAGCCGTCCCTGACGACGGTGTTGGAGAAGGACCCGGCGACGAGCGCGTGGTCGGTGGTGGAGCCGACGAACGTCGCGGCGGACCTTCGCGAGGCGATGTACACGGCCCGTCACCTCGGGGAGCTGCGCGCGGACGAGCTGGTCGCGGTGAGCGCGGCTGAAGCGGGGTTCGGTGGTGGCACCAAGGTGGTGGTCACGCTGCTCGATGGGTCGTCGCAGACGCTGGAGGTCGGGCGGTTCGTGCCGGGTCGCCCGCCCGGGCGGGAGGCGGTGTACGTGCGTGCGGTCGGGCGGCCGGACCGGATCGGGGCGCTGTCGGTGGGGGAGTGGTCGCGGCTTCGTAAGGCGTGGGCGCGCTGAGCGGGTCAGGTTGGCACCATGCGGACGGGGCGGACCCCTCCACCCCAGCAACCGGCTTCGGCGACCGGTGAGGCTTGTCATGACGTTTGGACGGCCGCGCTCTGCTCGCCGGGCCGCGATTGTGGGCGCTGGAATCGTCGCGCTGGTCGCCATCTGGGTGGTGAGCGGCCAGCGCGAGGGCTCGCCGTCCCCTGCGGATGCCACGAGCGGGCCTGTCGCGGAGCACCCGCCGGCAGCGAGCGCGGCCGCGCCCGACGCCGCAGCGCTGTCTTCGCCTGTTGATGCCGCCGGCCCGCGGTCGCTGACGGTTCGGGTGTCGTCGCGCCGTGTGCCCGTCGTCGCATCTCCGTGGCGTGCGGTGCTCGATGGCCGCAGCCAACCCATCCACGCGACGCCCGCAGTGGACGCATCCCCGACGGACGATCCCCGTTGGAGCGCGGCAATTCACGCAATCCGGACCGGTGGTACGTCGGCTGAGCGATCGGCGGTGCTGGACGAGATCCGACCGGAAGCCGAGCGCTTCGGCTGCGATACGCCCGTCACGTGCGTGCTGGGTCTGGAGGTGGCGTATCAGGACAAGGCGCCCCCGAGCCAGTTCGACGACGTGCTCGCCACAGCGTCGCCGGACCTCGCGCCGTTCATCACCCCCTACTGGATCGCGAGGCACGCCAAGGCAGAGGAGGGTGTACCAGGCGCAGGGCGCGCGGCGTTCGGCGCGGCGCTCGACTGGGCGCGCTCGCACCCGGACCCCGCCGCTCGGAGGTTCGCGGTTCACGCGCTGCGGGACCTCGCTCGTCGCACGGTGCTGTCGCGCGAGGACGTGGATGCGCTGGAGGTCGTCGTCGAGCAGGAAGGGTTCGACGCCACCGAGGACTTGGCGGAAGTCATCGGCAACGCGCGTTTGGACTGGGGCGATTACGAAGGCGCCGAGCCGTGGGTGCTGCTGTCCGCGGATCGTGCTCGGGAGCTTTGCTTAGGGATGAGCCCGGCGCCTCCGTCGTGCGCGAGGCACATTGCGGGTGCCACGTCGGCGGTTGGGCTCGTCATTTCGGCGTCCGTCAGTCCCGGGTTGGAACCGCGAACGTTGGAGGAGGCGCTGTACGCCGCTGCTTGGCGTTGCCATGCGCGCGCCGAGGCCGCGGAGGTCCCACACGTAGTGTCGGATTGGGCGTGGGGCGGGGGAATGTGGGCGCTCCGGAGTGGGCCCGATCCCTGTCTGGGCGACGAGCTACGAGCGATCCGACCGCTCGACGCCGTTGTCGTGCGCTTCGAGCTGGGCGACCCCGATTGAGGGTTCGAATCGCGATCCGCGCGAAGCGGTCGGGGTGCACCGCCGGTCGCGGGCGTCAGATCTCGAAGCAATACAGCCCGCTGCCCGAGCTGCAGAACTGCCAGCCCCAGTCGACCCAGTCGTCGTTCGTATTCCCGCTCTGGCCCGACTGCGCGTAGTAGTGGTCGCCGTAGCAGACCCCGCAGCCGTTCTCCCACTCGTCGCACAAGCCGTTGACGCGGGTGTGGGTGCCCTGGGTGCCGTTGGCGACCGACCCGGTGAACACCGCCTTCGACACCACCGTGCCGAGCTCGGTCACGTTGAGCGGCGCATCGAGGCTGCCGTCGAGCAGCGACGCCTTGTCGACCGCGATCGTCACGCCGTCGAGCCGCTCGTAGGGTCCCGCCCCGATCCGGGAGGTCGCGGTGGCCCCCGACGCGCTGAGGAACGCGACCCAGGCGCCGCCCAGGCCGGCGTCGTCCGCGGCGGACTGGCAGAGCGCGTCCGCGCCCGCGAGCCCGCCGAGGTCGCCGGACCACGAGCCGCTGGTGACGAACACGCGGTCGGCGGACCGGTCGACGAGGGCGCTGGCGGACGCGGCGCCGCCGCTGTCGACGCCGTCGGTCGGGGTGGCGGTGCAGGTCCAGACCTCGCCGGCGGCCGTGTCGGCGCCGGAGACGGTGTCGCCCGGCAGCCAGGTCTCGTAGAGCGGCGCGGGGAACGGGACGCCGTCGACGAGCCAGGTGAACGCGTACGTGATCGCGTCGCCGTCGAGGTCGGACGAGGTTTTGTCGATCAGGCACACGAGGTCGTCG
>CAIUDO010000909.1 GCA_903897935.1 uncultured Pseudomonadota bacterium | reverse complement strand
GGTTTGCCGCGCAGCGCGCGCGCGGCCTCCCGACGATCCCGCGGAGACCACGCCGCTTGATCCTCCAGGTAGTGTGCCGAACTCGGCACGGCGCCGAAGTACTCGGTTCCATACGCCGTTTCGAGCGTCTGGTGGTCCCACCACGCCCCGGTGTGGAACCACGTGACGGTGCGCACCGGCGGAAGGTCCCCGTCCGTCGTGGCCTCGGTGTCCCACTGGTCCACGCGACCGAACCCGCGAAACTCGCGCTCGACCCCGTCGAACGTGCCGTGGTGGTACGCGTACCGCGTGGTGTTCGACCACCCGGTGACCGCGTCGGAGGTCGTGACGGTGCTCAAGCACTGGACCGGGAACGGCAGTCGCGTGGCCCAGGGCGTGCCCGCGCGCCGATCCGCCAGGTAGAACGTGGTGCTGGGTGTGTAGCCGAAGGTCGTGGTTCGCCCGAGGTGGTTGTCCATTGACGCCAGCAGGTACGGCTTGCCCGCCTGCATCAAGCGCACGTACCGGAGCGGCGCGAGCTGGTCCCGGAGGGACGTCGAGGCCCACACGAGGCAGGCCGTCCCGTCCCCCTGCAGGTCGGCGACCGATACGGCCATCGGGTCGGCGACGCCCGCCACGCCGATGACGCTCTGTTCCGCTCCATACTCGTTTCCAGACTGGTTCGCCCACCAGCGCACCCGGTCGGGGCCGACGTAGATCAGGTCGGCTGGGCCGGCGCCATCGACGTCTGCGAGGCGCACCCGGCGGGCGTCGAAGCGGTCGGGGCGGTCGAGCAGCGGGGCGCTGGCCATCGTGCGGCGACGCCCGAACCGGCCATGTCCGAGGTTTGGCCAATAGTCGACGCGGTGGTGCTGCACCCTCACGAGGTCGACGAGGCCGTCGCCGGTCATGTCGGCCAGCATGAGGGAGTGGTGGCTGTTGGCGAACAGGAGGACGGGGCCGTCGGCTTCGCGGGCGTGGTAGGCGACGCGTTCGGGGGCGAGCCAGCCGTCGCGGCCGTCCGACCGGAACACGAGCAGGCCGGACGGAGCCGCGAAGAGCAGGTCGGCGCGGCCGTCGCCGTCGACGTCGATGCTGCGGGTGCGGTCGGGCGCGTCCCAGATGTGGGGGACCTGGCGGAACGGCTTGAACCGGTCCCAGTCGCCGTCGCGGGTCCGCGCCCACGAGCCCGCCTGGCCTGGGGCGCGCAGGACGACCTCCAGGCGGCCGTCGCCGTCAAGGTCCTGGAGCTGGGTGTTCGACAGCGGCACGCCGGGTCGGTGGGGCAACGCCACCCACGCGCCGAGCAGGCCATCCCCTTCGTTGCGTTTGTACCACCACGCGCCGCCGGCTTCGGTGAGGAGGCCGGTCAGGCCCTCGCCGTCGAGGTCGACCCACTGGGCGCGGGAGAAGTCGAGGCGCTCGGGGAGGTCGGTGGTGCCCCGGACCAGAGCCGGCGCCGAAGCGATGCTCGGGTGTTCCGGCGATGGAACGACAAGCCAACACTCCCGACACCGACTCGCTTACGGACCCGGCACGACAAAGGACCCTGACCCCTGGAATCCCGGCCCGATGTCCACCTCGAGCACTGCGTCGGGCAGAACGAGGTCGGATCGCAGCGGCCCAGTGGCGCTGGTGCCCGCGGGTGCACGTCCGAGCACCAAATCCCAGAGAACTACGTCTTTCAACGTCGCGAGCTCCCAGACGGTCTCTCCCGAGGAGTAGACGTACAACCGATCACCGCTTCCAAGCACTACTCGCTCATCGCAGCCCCAGCCCTTCGACACATGGACCACGACCTCACTCTCGAACGGCTGGGCGTGCAGACATAGCCTGGGCGTTCGGGCCTCCCAACAGGAGAGGAGCGCCATGACCGCAAGAGGTGTTGTCACGGCGCACCCACGCGATGTTGTACCTGTTCCACGTTGGGTGTAAGCGTCAGGAGCCGGTCGATGTCAGTCGGCCTGTAATTGCCCGGTGAGGGCCATCGCGCGGCGCTGCTCAGCGGCGCTGGGTCACCGAGTTGCCACTCCGACTGTCCGAGCTGCCGACCCACCCTGTCGTCAACATGGCGACGGCGGTCCGGCCGCTCGACACCGGATAGCGGACGGCGGCGCGAGAGGTCGCCGCACCGCCCGTTCGCCCACCAAACGTGCCTCGACCGGCTGAAGGACACGACGGAGCCATGGTCGCGGCGGCCGTTGGCGCGCTGAATGAACTCGTGGGAAGCGGGAAATGACCCCAACGGGATTCGAACCCGTGTCGCCGGGATGAAAACCCGGTGTCCTGGTCCCCTAGACGATGGGGTCAAGGGACGCCCTCCTAACGACCCGAACCGCGGACCGTCAACCCGCGAACAGGCCGCCACGAACCAACGTCTGCTCTCGGCCGGGGCCCACCGAGACGAGGTCGACCGGGGCGCCCACCGCCTCCTCGATCCAGGCGACGTACGCCCGACACGCCTCGGGAAGATCCTCGAACGAACGGCATGATCCCAAGTCGACGCCCCACCCCGGCAACGACGCGTACTCGGGGCGCGCCTGCTCGAGCGACAACGGCCACCCGTCGACGTCCGCCCCGCCGTACCGCACGCACACCGGGACCTCCGCGAGCCCCGACAACACGTCGAGCTTGGTCAACGCGAGCCGCGTCACGCCGTTCAAGCGCACCGCCTGCCGCACCAACGGCGCGTCGAACCAACCGCACCGCCGCGGCCGACCGGTGGTCGCGCCATACTCGGCGCCCGCCGCCCGCAACCACTCGCCGGTCTCACCGCCCACCTCGGTGGGGAACGGCCCCGACCCGACCCGCGTGGTGTACGCCTTGACGATGCCCACCACCTCGTCGATCGCGGTCGGGCCCACGCCCGCGCCCGTACACGCCGCGCCGGCCACGGTGTTGCTCGACGTCACGTACGGGTAGGTGCCGTGGTCCACGTCGAGGAACGTGCCCTGCGCTCCCTCGAACAACACGCTCCCGCCGCCCGCCCGGATCCGGTACAACACCCCGGCCGCGTCGCCCACCATCGGCCGCAGCCGGTCACCGTACACGAGGTACTCCTCGATCACGGCGTCCTGGTCGGGCAGATCCCCTCCCCCGTCCGCGACCGCGCGCCCCACCGACGACCACGCGGCGCGGATCCGCTCGGTCAACGACGCCCGGTCCAGCAAGTCCACCACCCGAACGCCCGCGCGCGCGACCTTGTCGCCGTACGTCGGCCCGATCCCACGACCCGTCGTGCCGATCTTCGCGTCCCCCCGAGCGTCCTCGCGCAACAGGTCGAGCTGCTTGTGGATCGGCAGGATCACGTGCGCGCGCGCGCTCACGAGCAGGCGGCCCGCGTCGACCGGCACCCCGCGCGCCTCGAGCGCGTCGATCTCCTTCCACAACACGCCCGGGTCGATGACGACGCCGTTCCCGAGCACGCACAAGCACGCCGGCCGCAGAATGCCGGAAGGAAGCAGGTGGAGGACGATCTTCTCGCCGTCGACCACCAAGGTGTGGCCCGCGTTGTTGCCCCCTTGAAACCGGACGACCGCGTCGGCGCGCGTCGAGAGCACATCGACGACCTTGCCCTTGCCCTCGTCTCCCCACTGCGTCCCGACGACCACGACGTTCGGCAACATCGCCCCCAAATCCGGGCTGTCCGCTCGGCTGGACGGAGTAACCCCGCCGACGCGCGAGCGCCGCGCGGTCAGCCGTCGTCGACCGCGGCCTTGCCGCCGCGAGCGCGTGGATGAGCGCGCCGGTACACCGCCAACATCTGGTCGACGCCGACGTGGGTGTACCGCTGGGTGGTCGACAAGCTCGCGTGGCCGAGCAGCTCCTGGATGCCCCGCAGGTCGGCGCCCGCGTCGAGCATGTGCGTGGCGAAGCTGTGCCGCAGCGCGTGCGGGTGCACCCCTGACGCCCCCGCGGCGTCGCCGAGCGCGTGCACCCGCGCCCGGATGGACCGGTCCGAGAGCCGCTTGCCGCGCGCGTTGAGGAACAGCGCCGGCCCACCGTCGGGCGTGGCGGCGACGTACGCGGCGACCGCGTCAAGCCCAACGCGACCCACCGGTACCCGGCGCTCTTTGCCGCCTTTGCCGTGCCGAACCGTGACGAGGCCCGCCTCGGCGTCGACGTCGCGCCGGTCGAGCGCCTGCACCTCCGACACCCGAAGCCCGGCGCCGTACAACACCTCGAGCATCGCGCGGTCACGCAGCGACGCCACCCCAGACGCTGGCTCGGCGAACAGGCCGTCGGCCTCCTCGACCGACAGCACGCGCGCGAGCCGGCGACCCACCTTGGGCGGCGTGAGCTCGGCGACCGGCGACGCCTCGATCGCCTCGATGCGCTCGAGCCAACCGTAGAACGTGCGTACCGCCGCGACGTGCCGCGCCACCGTCGCCGACGACCGCCCGTCCGCCACCACCGCGAGCCAGCCACGCACGTCCACCCGACGCGCCGCCCGCCCGGTGACGCCCGGCCGCGCATACAAGACGATCCCCCGCCCCTGCAAGTGCCCGACGAGCGACCCCAACGACGCCCCGTAGGCGCGCACCGTCGCCGCGGCGAAGCCCCGCTCGGCGCGGAGCGCGTCGAGGAACCGGCGGACGACCGATGCGTCGTCCGTCACGAGAACAACACGGGCCAGTCCTCGCGGAGCACGGCGCGGTCGGGCTCCTCGATGATGTCGAACAGGACCTCGGCCGCCAACCGCCGCATCGGCGCGACGTCGAGCTTGACCCCTTTCGGCGTGCCCTCGATGTCCGCCAACGCGATCAGCAGGTCCTCGACCGACTCGTCGTCGAGGTGGCCGAACTCACGCAGCAGGTCGACCCAGCGCGCCGCCCGACCCGTCAAGCGGACCCTTCGAACGTCGTTCACGTCGCCCCCGTGGGTGCGTAACGCTGGCCCGGGAGACGAACCACCACCCCCTCCAGCTCGAGCTTCGACAGCCGGGCGAGCAGCTCGCTCACCGAGCACCCGACGCGACGCGCGGTGTCGTCGACGGTGGCCCCGTTGAAGAGCACGTTCAGCCAATGCTCTGGCCCCGTGGACGGCGACGCACCGGTGAGCGTGGCGACCAGCTCGTCGACGTCGACGACCGCGGTCGCGCTCCGGTCGGCCAACATCCGGTTGCACCCCTCGCTCGCCGGGGCGCCGATCGGGCCCGGCACCGCCCACACCGGCCGACCGAGGTCGCCGGCTTCACGCGCCGTGATGCCCGCGCCGCTGCGGACGGGCGCCTCGACGACCACGAGCGCCGACGCCAACCCCGCGATCCACCGGTTCCGGATCGGGAAGTTGCTCGGGAACGGCCGGACGTCGTCGGGCCAGGTCGACACGACCGCCGACCCCGACGCGACCATCGCCGACCGCATGCCGTCATGGCTCGCCGGCGACGTGAACCCGAGCCCGTGCCCAACGACCGCCACGGTGCGCCCCACCGCCATCGCCCCCCGGTGCGCGGCCGCGTCGACCCCCCGCGCGAGCCCGCTCACCGTGACGACCCCCGCCGCCGCCAACGCGGCGCCCAACCGACGCGCGATCGACGAACCGTACGACGTGCACGATCGGGTGCCCACCACCGCGACCGCCGGCATCGACAACGCGCTGACGTCGCCGTCGACGAACAGGACGGGCGGTGGCTCCGGGATCGACTTGAGCAACGCCGAATACCGCGGACTGTCCAGCGTGACGGCGGTGAACGCGGTCCGCAGGGGCCGCGCCGACACCCACCGGGCCGCGCGCGCCGGCTCCAAGCCCGCGTCGACGAGCGCGTCATACCCACCGTCGATCAACGGACGAAACCCACCCGCCGCGTCCGCCAACGCGAGCACGTCGAGCCCCCGCCCCTCGTGGTGCGCGCCCGACCACCAACCCGAAACCTCGTCCATCTCGCCTCCCGGGCGCGACGGATATCGGCGCGGGCGACGGCGCGGATCGACCGGAGCCACCACGCTTCCGCGCCTACGGCGCGCTCGTGCCCTCGCGCCCGAAGTCGTCCTGGTGGCGGACCACGTCGCCCAGCTCGGGCGTCGACACCTCGACGAGCCGCACGTCGGTCACGCCGCTGAACCGGTGACGGCGCCCGGGCACGATGCGGCGGGACTCCCCAGGGCCGAGCTCGATCATCCGCAGCACGCCGGCGTCGTCTTCGAGCTCGAGGCCGAGCGTGCCGTCGAGCACCAAGATGCTCTCGTCTTTGACCTCGTGGTGCTGCAAGCTGAGCCGCTTACCCTGAAGGATCACGAGGATCTTCCCGGCATAACGATCCGTGCTCGCCCAGATGAGCTCGTGGCCCCACGGCTTCTCGACCCTGGTCATTTCAGCTCCGTGACGACGGGGGCGCCGACGTCGGCGGGCAACGCCTCCGCAGCCGCCGTCGCTTGCTCCTCGTCGGCGTAACCGCCCGACGCGACCACGTACGCGACGCCCCCGCCGAGCCGCTCGACGCCGATCCAGACCGCCGACGCGCCCGCAACCATCGCGGCGTCGCGCAGGGCGATGGCGTCCTCCGGCGCGGAGAAGCGCCCGAGTTGCACCGTGAACGCGCCCGCCGGGCGCGGGTCGACGCCCGCCGTCGAGACCCCGGCACCAAGCTCCACCTTCATCGCCGCGGACTCGAGCTCTTCTGGCTGTACCGTGGGCGGGGCGGGCCCGACCAGCGGCTCAACGGTGCGCAGCGCGTCCGGGAACGACAGCCGCGACGCGCCCCGCGGATCCGCGGTCGCGTCGACGCGCGCCAACACGTCGACCAGCGCGCCATCCTGCGACGCCGGTCCCGCCGCGACTGCGTCGGGCGCGGGAGCGTCGCCGCGCCCGAGCTGGTACCCGACGACGGCGCCGCACACGAACAACAACGACCCGGCCACCCCGGCGGCCCAAAGGTGCCCCCGCGACACCGTGATCCGACGCTCATCCAACCGCCGCGCCAACTCACTCATCTGCGGCCTCCGACCCGGGCATACCCCCGGCCCGCGCGACGCGCTGCCATGCATCGCCAGGATGCCACCCAAATACGTCGACGTCGAGGGACACGACCAACGCGTCGCACGATTCGAACATCGCGCGGACCTGGTCCAACGACGACCGCACGAGCCGCGCGTCGCTGCCCGCCGTCGTAACGACGGCCACCCGACGATCGGCCCGATCACCAGCCGGCACCTCGTGAAACGACACCGCGAACTGGCTGCGGATCCGGTCCCGCAGGCTGACGATGACGCGCCGGCTGTCCTTGAGCGAGCGCGCCGCCGGCACATGCAGCACGACGCGGAGGACGCCGACATGGAGCGTGCCGACGCCGTCCGACGACGGCGCCCACCGCGGCTCGCCGAAGCTCATCCGACGGCCCCGGCGACCTCCTGACGGGCGAAGCACTCGAGCACGTCGCCGTCTTCGATGCCATCGAAGCCATCGAGGCGGATACCGCACTCGTACCCCGACGTGACCTCACGAACGTCGTCCTTGAAGCGCTTGAGGGTGGCGAGCTTGCCTTCCCACAAGACGACGTTGTTGCGGACCAACCGAACGCTGTTGTTGCGGCTGACCTTGCCTTCCTTGACGAAGCAGCCAGCGATCGCCCCAACCTTCGAGATGAGGAAGACCTTGCGGACCTCCGCCGTGCCCTGGAGCACGTCCTCGTAGGTGGGATCCACCATCTTCGACAGCACGAACTTCACGCGATCGAGCACGTCGTAGATGATGCGGTAGGTCTCCGGCGCCACGCTGTTGGCCTCGGCCGCGATCTTCGCCCGCGGGTCGACCTTGACGTTGAAGCCAAGCAACAAGCCGTTGTTGACCGCGACCAGCCCGACGTCCGACTCGGAGATGTCACCCACCGCGGCGTGCAGCACGCGCAGCTCGGTGCCCTCGACGTGGATCGCCTCGAGCGCGCCGCGGAGCGCCTCGAGGCTGCCACCGACATCGGCCTTGATGACCACGTGCAGGATCTTCTTGTCGGAGTTGGCCGCCATCGCGAACAAGTCTTCGACGTTCCGGCGACGGGTGCCCTTGAGCCCCGCCTCACGGGCCTCGGTCGCCCGGTGCTCAGCGAGCGTGCGGGCGTCCTTCTCCGTCTTGACGACGACCATCCGGTCGCCGGTCAACGGGAGCGCGGTGAGGCCCGACAGCTCGACCGGCATGGAGGGGCCCGCCGTCTTGAGCTTGGCGCCGCGATGATCCGTCATCGTGCGGACCTTGCCGTACGCGGCGCCCAACACGACGTTGTCGCCGCGGTTCAAGGTGCCCTTCTGCACCAGCACCGTCGCGACCGGACCGATTCCCTTCACCTGCCGCGCCTCGATGACGATGCCCTCGGCGAAGCGCTCGGCGTTCGCCCGAAGCTCGAGCACCTCGGCCTGCAGCAGGATCTGCTCGAGCAGATCGTCCAAGCCGATGCGCTTGAGCGCCGACACCGCGACGAACATTGTGCTGCCGCCCCACTCTTCAGGGACGAGCTCGTATTCGCCGAGGCGGTGCTTGATGGTGTCCGGGTTCACGCCCGGGCGGTCGATCTTGTTGACCGCGACGACGATCGGGACCCCCGCCGACTTGGCGTGGTTGATCGCTTCGATGGTCTGCGCCTGCACACCATCGTCGGCGGCGACGACCAGCACGACGATGTCGGTGACGCTCGCCCCGCGGGCGCGCATCTCGGTGAACGCGGCGTGGCCCGGCGTGTCGATGAACGTGATGGGCTGGCCGCGCAGCTCGACCTGGTAGGCGCCGATGTGCTGCGTGATGCCGCCCGCTTCGCCGCTCGCGACGTTCGCGCTGCGCAGCGCGTCGAGCAGGGTGGTCTTGCCGTGGTCGACGTGGCCCATGATGGTGACGACCGGCGGACGCCCGGTGAGGCCGACCTCCTCCTCTTCCGCGTCGACGGCCTGGAGGAACTGATCCTCCGTGAACCCGACGTTCTCGACCTCGTACTCGAAGTCGGAGGCGATGAACGCAGCGGTCTCGACGTCGAGCAGCTCGTTGACCGTGGCCATCGTGCCGAGCTCCATGAGCTTCCGGATGATGACCGGCGCCTTCACGCCGAGCTCGTGCGCGAGCTGACCGACGGAGATGAGCCCGTCGACCCGGATCTTGCGCTTGCTCGCCTTCGGACCGGGCGAGCTCGCCTTCGGCGGGAGGCCCTTACGACGGCCCTTCCGGCGGATCGGCGGCTGCATGGCAGGCGTAGGCGCGGCGGTGCGACCCGCGCGCCGCCCCTTGCGGTTGCGACGATCCTCTTCGGAGCCCGGTGGCGCCCCACGGCGATCATCAACCGGCGCCGGCGGCGGCGCCACGACCGTAGCGCGACCCGGGCCCGACGGCCCAGGACGAGGACGGTACGAAGCCGGGTTCGACGGGTCGTACCCAGGAGGCGGCGCGACGACCGCCTTGCCGAGGCCGACGAACCGGGGGCTCTCTGGCAGCCCGCTGCCCTGCGATGGGTCAACGACGGTGCGGGGCGGGCCCGAACGCGTGGGCGCGGAGGGCGCCGGGACCGGCGCGGGAGCCGGCGCGGGCGCTGCCGGGGCCGGGGCAGCGGCGACCGTCGGCGCCGCGACGGG
>CAIUDO010000908.1 GCA_903897935.1 uncultured Pseudomonadota bacterium | reverse complement strand
GTCCCGGAGCCCGTCGTCGCGGTGGCCGCCGCCCCAGCGGCGCCGCTGCCAGCGCCGCCAGCGGCGCCGCTGCCAGCGCCGCCAGCAGCGCCGCCGCCCCTACCCGCGCCCAAGTTCGAGGCCACGCCGGTCGAGCCCCTCGCGGGCAGCGTGTCGCCCACGTTCGACTCGTCAGAGATGGGCTTTGGAACTGAAGAAGAGGCTGCTGCGTCGGATGAGCCGGCGCCTGCCCCGCCGCCGGGCCCCCCCGCGCGCCTCAGCGTCACGCCAGCTCCAGCGCTTCGCGCGCTCCCGATCGCCGACAGCTCGTTCACGGGCAGCGCTACGTGGGCCGAAGACGGCCCGGTGTCGACGGAGATGGGTGAGAACGCCGGCATCGACGAGCCGCCGCCGCTGTCCGCCCCGCGACTGCCCTTGCCCGTTCCCGAGCCGGTCGCGCCGCCCCCGGCGCCCGCGATCCTGGTCGCGGACGAGCCGCCGCCCGTACGCAGCGAGCCGCCCCGGGTGGAGCGCGTCGTGGCCGATGTACCGCCGCCGGTGGAAGCGCCGCCCGCCCCGCCCCCCATCGTGGTCGCCCCGGTGGTCCGGTGGGCCCCCGAAGGTGCCGCGCAGGCGGCTCGGGACACCGCGAACGCCCTCCGTGCCGAAGCGGAGCTTCTGGAAGGGTCGGATCGCGCCCGCTTGTTGGTGGCCGCGGCCCGCATCTTCCGCGACGACCTCGGCGATCAAGAGGCGTTCGGCGCCGCGCTGGTCGAGGCGCGCGCGAGCGGCGCGTACAACGAGCAGCTGCTCGAGCTGCTGACCGAGCAGGCGATCGCGACGGGCGCGTACGATCAGGCGCTCAAGCTCACGATCGAGCGCGCCGAGCTGCTCGATGGCGTCTCGGCTGCAGAGGCGCTCGTCGACGCATCCACGCTCGCGCGGCGCCAGCTCCCGGGTCGCCCCGGCCTCGAGCGGGCGTTGGACCTCCTCGATCAGGCGTTGGCGCGCGATCCGGAGTCGTTCGTCGCCGCATCCGCGCTGCGTGACGTCGTCGCTGCGCTCGGTCGCGACGATCTGCGCGTCGGGGTGCTCGCGCGCATCGCCGGCCTCACGACCGGTCGCTCCGCCGCCGAGGCCCGGTTCGAGGCGGGCCGTTCGTTCGATCGGATGCGTCGCCCGGGTGAAGCCGCGCACGCCTGGGAGCAGGCCCTCGCGGCGGACCCGAGCCACGTCCCTGCGTTCCTTGCTCTCGAGCGCGCGCGGGCGATGGCCGGGGACGACGCGGCGTTAGGCGCGATGTACGCCGCGAAGGCCGACAACAGCGATGGTCTCGACGCGGCGTGGTGGAACACGTCGGCGGCCCGTCACCTGAGCCGGGTCGGGCAGCACGACGAGGCGGTGCGGCGGTACGAGCTGGGGGTGCGCGGCGGTGATCCGCGCGCCGCCAACGAGCTCGCGGCGTTGTTGCTGCGCATCGGTCGTCCGGCCGATTCCGTCGCCGTGCGCCTGCGCGGCGCGTCGGGCGGTCAGGTGGCGGCTGCGTGGCTCGCGGTTGCGTCGGCGGCCGAGCTCAGGAACGACGCCGACGAGGCGCTCACGGCGTGGTCGGCGGTGGCTGCGGCCGCTCCGGGCAACCTCGTCGCGGCACGGGCGGCTGCGGCCCTCTTGACCGGGGCGGGGCGGCTCGACGACGCGGCGGCGGTCTGGCGCGCGCTCGCCGTCGACGCGACCCCAGCGACGGAGCCGGAGGTCTTCCTTCACCTCGCGCTCGTTACCGAGCGCTGCGGCGCGCTCGACGAGTCGGAGATCGCGTGGTCGCGATGCGCCGAGCTGTGGCCCGGCCGGCGGTTCGTCGTCGACGGGCGGGTTCGTGTCGCGCTGCGGCAAGCGGGCGGGGCTCGAGACGCGGCCGTGATCCTCGAAGAGACGGCGCGCGGGGCCGACGCGGGCGCGGCCGGGGCGTTGTGGTTCCGGGCGGGCCGGATGCGTGAGCGCGCCGGCGACATGGCTGGCGCGGTCGTGTGCTACGCGAGCGCCCGGGCGGCCGGAGCCGGCGAAGACGTCGTGATCGATGCGTGGATCGACGCCGCGGACGTCGCGGGGACCGGCGCCGACGCGCGGATCGCCGCCGCTGAGGTCGCGACGGACGCCCAGGCTCGCCTCGAACTGTTGGAGCAGGCCGCCTGGATGCTGCTGGCGGCCGGGGACACCACGCGCGCGCTCGACGTGTTCGGCCGCGCGCTCGGCAACGGTGAGCTGTTGCCGGCCTCCGCCGTCGCGCGCGCGGACCAGCTGCTCCGCTCCGGCGACGCCGCTGCGGCCGTCGCCGCGAGCCGCGAGATCGCGATGCACACGAGCGATCCGGCCAGTCGCGCGTGGGGTCTGGTCGCGGTCGCAGGGTTGTCGGGGGCCTTGGGCGCCAACCCGCTGGAGGACCTGCTCCGCGTGTTGGCGCGCGATCCGGCGAACGAAGC
>CAIUDO010000907.1 GCA_903897935.1 uncultured Pseudomonadota bacterium | reverse complement strand
TAGAAATTGATGCTGCTGCTAATTCCTTAGCTGACAATTCTGCTATCTACGTACTACTACTACGGCGGCGTCCCCGCCGACGCCGTCGCGATGGCCGGGTGTACGCCGGTCTCCGACGACAAGCTCGACGAGCTCGGCGTGCTCGTCGCCGACATCAACCTCGTCGATCCGTCGGCGTCGATCCTGCGCGCGTTCCGCGGCGACGCCGCTGAGGTCGTCTCCGACGGCAGCGACGGCGGGTTGGCCCACGTTCGGGTGACCGGCGGCGACGCGACGCACTGGCTGCTCGAGTACGAGCTCAACCACATGCGGTCCACCAACAATTGGCCGTTGTCCGAGCCGTTCGGCGTCGGGGTGACCGTCGACTACACGCTGGCCCCCGACAGCCCCGTGCTGGTGATCGACGTTACGGTCGACAACCCGACCGGCTCGGACGTCACCGCGGGGCTGGCCAGCTTGCTCGCGTTCCACGACACGATGGCGACGCACACCTACGCGTCGTCTGTGTTGGATCTCGGCATCATCGCGCTCGACAGCGGCGTCCCGTGGCTGGTGGCGACGGACGGGCAGGGGGCGCTCGCGTACGGCGTCGACAGCGGCAGCCTCGCGTTCGTGACGATCGCGGGGGTGTGGGCGGCGGTCGACGTGGCGCAGCTCGCCGACCTGACCATCGAGGCGGGCACGTCGGTCACGCGGCGGCTGTACCTGTCGTCGGGGCCCACCGACGGGCCGAGCGCGACGGCGCCGCTGGCGGCGCTCAACCCCACCCCGCTGCCCGACCGGTCGTACACCCTGCAGACGGTCAGCGGGACCGTCGTGGATGCGTCGGGGGACCCGGTGCCCGGGGCGACGGTGTACGTCGAGGCCGACGCGCTCGGGGGCGGGTTCGGGGTGCTCGACGAGGCGCGCGCCGACGCGTCGGGGGCGTTCTCGATCGGGCTGCCGGTGTTCACGTCGCCGTGGGCGTTCCGGCTGGTCGCGGCGGCGGAGGGGCGCCACGACGCCCCCGCGGTCGACGTCGCCCCGGGGGACGCTGGGGTCGCGCTGGTGGTGTCCGAGGCGGGCTCGATCCACCACGAACTGACCGACGACCGCGGGGCGCCTTCCCCGGCGCGGGTGTCGCTCGACGGCCCGAACGGGCGGGTCGACCTGTGGTTGGCGGCAGAGGGTGACGCGCCGGTGCCTCCCGGGACCTACACCTACACGGCCACGCGCGGCTATGCGTACGGGCCGGTCACCGGGACGATCGTGGTGCCCGACGGCGGCGCGGCCGACCTCGACGTGGTGCTGACTGAGGTGATCGACACCGCCGGGTGGATGAGCGTCGACACCCACGTGCACACGTCGGACAGCCCGGACAGCGACGTGTCGCAAGCCGACCAGCTCAGGCACGCCGCCGCGCACGGCCTCGAGATCGTCGTGCACACCGAGCACGAGAAGATCGTCGACCGGTCCGCGGTCCCCGCGGAGGAGGGCCTCGAGCTGTGGGTCAACAACGTGATCGGCGAGGAGGTCACCTCCAGCGCGGTCGAGCACATGACGATGTTCCCGGTGGTCCCGGACGGGTCGATCCGCGGCGGGATCATCGAGTGGTACGAGATGGACATCGAGGCGCTGTTCGGGTCGATGCGGGCCCGGTCGAAGGGGGGCATCAACCTGCTCAACCACCCCGGCTACCTGGATCGTGTCGCGTGGGATCGGGTCGCGGGGGCGCCCGGCCTCGACGATCCGACGCGGATCGGGCTGCCACCCGACGCGGCGTTGTGGTCGTGGGACTTCGACGGGATCGAGGTGCTCAACGGGCACGCGTCACCGTTCGTGGGCGGGAACCGTCGGTTCGACAACTGGCAGTCGATGGTCAACGCCGGCCACCCGATGGTCGCGGTCGGGTGCAGCGACGACCACGGCGGGCAAGAGACGGGGTTCCCCCTCACCTGGTTCGAGTCGTCGACGGACGCGCCGGAGGCGTTCGTGGTGGATGATCTGGTCGGGTCGTTCGTCGGCGGGCGCACGCAGGCGAGCACGGGCGCGTTCGCGCGGGTGTCGGTGAACGGCGTCGCGGGCCTCGGGGGGCTCGTCACGGACGAAGACGGGTCGGTGTCGTTGTCGGTCGTGATCGAGGCGATGGAGGTGATCGACGTGACGCACGTCGTCGTGTTCGCCAACTGCGACCAGGTCGTGTCGCTCGCCGCCGACGATCCCGGCGGTATCGTGAAGCTGTCGGAGACGGTGGTGGTGCCGGTCGACGGGGACACGAACCTCGTCGTCGCGGCGTTCGGCGCGAACCGGTTGCCGGTCGGGATGCCGCAGTTCGACCCTACCGGCGTCCCGCGGGTGCTGACGTCGCCGGTGTACGTCGATGCCGACGGTGACGGGCTCTTCACGGCGCCGGGCGGGCGCGAGTGTGGGTACGACCTCGCCCCGCCGGGGTGATCAGCGGCCGCCCGGGACCATCGCGGTGCGGGGGGCGATGCCGGCGGTGTAGCTGCAGCTCCCTTCGGCCGGGGCGCCGTTGAACGTGACGCGCGCGGGGCGCGGCAGGCCTGCGGCGTTGTCGGAGGACGTCTCGGTGAGGACCACCTCCGACCCCTCGACCACCCACGTGCCGCTGAAGGTCACCACGCCCGACCAGATGCACCGCGCGTTCGGCGGGCACGGGGAGACGAGGTCCTTGCCGGTGTAGGTGCCCGTGACGTCGAACGTGAGCTCGCGGGCGTACGCGCGCTCGCCGCACGACATCGAGTGCCACGTGCCAGACGGCGCGGCCGCGGCGGGCGCGGCCTCCGCGGCGACGACGGGCGCCGCGGGCTCGGCGGCGGGCTCGGCGGCGGCCTCGACGATCGGCGCCGCTTCGACCGGTGCGGCCTCCGGCTGCGGGATCGAGCTGCCCCCACCACACGCCAACAACGTCAGGATCATCACGCCTCCGTCGCGCCGACGAAGGCGCGCGCGTTGTGAAACAGCCGCATCCACGGGCTCTCTTCCGGCCAGCCACGAGGCGCCCACGAGAGCTGACGGGTCAGGAACACCCGCTCGGGGTGCGGCATCATGATCGTCACCCGCCCGTCGTCGGACGTGACGGCCGCGACGCCGTCCGGCGAGCCGTTCGGGTTCGCCGGGTACCGGGTGGTGACCGCTCCGAGCCCGTCGCACCACGCCATCGCGACGCCGCGGCCCGGCGCGACGCTCGCGCGACCCTCGCCGTGGGCGACCGCGATCGGCAAGATCGCGCCTTCGAGGCCGGCGAGCAGCACCGACGGCGACGCCTCGATGCGCACGTTCGCGAGCCGCGCCTCGAACTGCTCGCTCGTATTCCGTACAAACCTCGGCCAGTGGCTCGCGCCCGGGATGAGCTCGGCGAGCGCCGACATCATCTGGCAGCCGTTGCAGACACCCAGCGCGAACGTGTCGGTGCGGTGGAAGAACGCCTCGAAGTCCGCGCGGAGCCGGGGATGGAACAAGATGGTGCGCGCCCAGCCCTCCCCGGCGCCGAGCACGTCCCCGAACGAGAACCCGCCGCACGCGACCAGGCCCCGGAACCCCGTCAGGTCGAGGCGACCGGTCAGCAGATCCTCCATGTGAACGTCGACCGCGGAGAAGCCCGCGCGGTCGAACGCGGCCGCCATCTCGATCTGGCCGTTCACCCCTTGCTCCCGCAGGATCGCCACCCGGGGGCGGCCGGTGTACGCGCGCGGGCGCGGGGCGGGGGGGACCTCGGCGACCAGCCGGGTGACCGCGTCCGGGAGGCGCAGCGCGGCCGCTTCGTCGTCGGCGCACGCGGGGTTGTCGCGCAGGCGCTGGATCGCGTGGCTCGTCTCGTGCCACGCCTCGTGCAGGGCCACCCGGTCCTCGTCGACGTACACGACGCCCCGCACGGCCAGCCGGACCCGCCCGTCCGACCGGGGCCGACCGACCCGCCCCACCGCGTGGGCGAGGCCGTGGCGGCGCACCATCTCCGTCCACGCGGGCGCGTCGGCGTCCTCGATCTGTACGACGCCGCCGAGCTCCTCGCTGAACAGCGCCGCGATCGGGTCGCCGCCGTCCGGCAGGTCCACGTCGACCCCGCAGCGGCCCGCGAACGCCATCTCACACAGGGTGATCGCGAGGCCGCCGTCGCTGCGGTCGTGGTACGCCAGGGCGACGCCGGCGTCGATCGCGTCACGCAGCAACGCCACGAACGCGCGCAGGTCGGTCGGGTAGTCGACGTCGGCCGGGGCGCCCCCGGTCGCCTGGTACACCTGGGCGAGGCACGACCCGCCGAGCCGGTTCTTGCCGGCGCCAAGGTCGATTCGCCACAACGACGTGTCGGGCCGGTCGTGCAGGCACGGGGTGAGCGCGCGCGTGACGTCGGCGACCGGCGCGAACGCCGAGATCACCACGGTGACCGGGGAGACCACCGACTCCTTGCCGTCGGGCCCGTTCCAGGACGCCCGCATCGACATCGAGTCCTTGCCGACCGGGATCGCCACCCCGAGCGCGGGGCACAGATCCATGCCGATCGCCTGCACCATGTCGTACAGAGCGGCGTCTTCCCCCGGGTGGCCGGCGGGCGCCATCCAGTTCGCCGACAGGCGGATCACCTCGGTCCCGGCGACGCCCGCCGCGGCGAGGTTGGTGATCGCCTCGCCGACCGCGAGGCGCGCCGACGCCGCCGGATCCCGGAGCGCGACCGGCGGCCGCTCGCCCATCGCCATCGCGAACCCAGCGACGCTGTCGAAGCCAGCCGCGACCACCGCGACGTCGGACACCGGCACCTGCCACGGACCCACCATCTGGTCGCGCGCTACGTGCCCGGTGATCGTGCGGTCTCCGATCGTGATCAGGAACGACTTGTCGGCGACGGTCGGCAACCGCAGCAGGCGGTACAACGCGTCGGTGGCGTCGATGGCGTCGGGCAGATCGACGACGGGGCGCGGCTGGTGGTCGGCGGTGCGGTGCATCCGCGGCGGCTTGCCGAACAGCAGATCCATCGGGATGTCGATCGGGGCGCCGCGGAGCGCGCGGTCGGTGACGACGAGCCGCTGCTCGGCGGTCATGTGCCCGACGACCGCGTACGGGCAGCGCTCGCGCGCGCACAGGGCCTCGAAGACGCCGAGGTGATCGGGATCGACGGCCAGCACGTACCGCTCTTGTGCCTCGTTGCACCAGATCTCGAGCGGGCTCATCGACGGGTCGCCGTTCGGGACGTCGCGCAGCTCGAACCGGCCGCCGAGTCCGGCGTCGTGCACGAGCTCGGGGATCGCGTTCGACAGCCCGCCTGCGCCGACGTCGTGGATGGAGCGGATCGGGTTGTGGGCGCCGAGCGCGCTGCACCGGTCGATGACCTCCTGGCAGCGCCGCTGGATCTCCGGGTTCGAGCGCTGCACCGACGCGAGGTCGAGCTCGGCCGCTCCGGTGCCCGCCGCCTTCGACGACGCCGCCCCGCCGCCGAGGCCGATGCGCAGCGCCGGCCCGCCGAGCACGACGACCGGGGTGCCAGGGGCGACCGGCAGCTTCTCGATGTGCGCCGGGCGCACCGTGCCGAGCCCGCCGGCGATCATGACGGGCTTGTGGAACCCGCGGCGCTCGCCGGCGACGCGCTGGTCGAACGTGCGGAACGTGCCGGCGAGGTTGGGGCGGCCGAACTCGTTGTTGAACGACGCCGCGCCGATCGGGCCCTCGATCATGATGTCGAGCGGGCTCGCGAGGGCGCCGGCGGGGCCGGGGACCGGGCCTTCCCACGGGCGCGGCAGACCGGGGAGGTGCAGGTTCGAGACGGTGAACCCGCAGAGGCCCGCGCGTGGTTTGCCGCCGCGGCCGGTGGCGCCTTCGTCGCGGATCTCACCGCCCGAGCCCGTCGCGGCGCCCGGGAACGGCGCGATGCCGGTCGGGTGGTTGTGCGTCTCGACCTTGATGAGGAGCGCGATCTCTTCGTGCTCGGCGCCGTAGACCTGGGTCGTGGGGTCGGGGGCGAACCGCGACGCGGTGGGACCGGACAGCACCGCGGCGTTGTCTTTGTATGCCGAGCGCACACCGTCGGGGCTGACCGCGTGGGTGTGACGGATCATCGAGAACAACGAGCGGTCGGTGTGGGCGCCGTCGAGGGTCCAGGTGGCGTTGAAGATCTTGTGACGGCAGTGCTCGCTGTTCGCTTGCGCGAACATCATCAGCTCGACGTCGGTCGGGTCGCGGCCGAGCGCGGCGTACTGCTGCGCCAGGTAGTCGATCTCGTCGGCGGCGAGCGCGAGGCCGAGGGCGGCGTCGGCGGCGGCGATCGCGGCGTGCGCGCCCCCGGCGAGCGCGACCCAGCCGAGCGGGGCGGGGGTCCCCGCTTGAAACACCGCTTCTGCCGCCGATAGCTCGTCGAGCACCGACTCCGTCATCGGGTCGTGCAGGGCGGCGTCGACCGAGGCGGACGGCGGGGGCGACAGCGTGTACACCATCGCCTGCTCGACGCGACCGGCGGCGCCGAGGCCACATTGACGCACGATGTCCGTCGCTTTCGACGACCACGGCGACGTGGTCCCCAGGCGCGGCACGATCACGCGCGCGCCAGGGGGCGGCGCGTCGCTGTCGCCCGCGCCCAGCAGGGCGTCGAGCCTGGCGCTCGCGTCGTCACGGACGGGGTTCTCGACGAGGAACCAGCGGGTCGCCGTGACGGCCTCGACCGTCGGGTCCAGCGCTCGAACTGCCTGAAGCAGGCGTTGCAAGCGGAACGTGGAGAGTGGCGCGTCGTTGCTGCGGCGGACGGGCATGACGACCTCGGGACGGGCCGACTAGCCGGATGGGGGGGCGCGGTAAAGCGGACGGCGCCGCTGCGTCGGTTCTGCACGCTGAGGTGGAGATGCGGCGATGGTTTGGTGCGGACCCGCATGACGGCCGGGCGCACGTCACGGTACGTTCTCCGCGGAAGGAGGGCGGATGGTTCGCGTTCGGGCTGGCATCAGCGTCGTCGTGGCGCTGTGGATGGTGGTCGCGCCGTTCGCGCACGCCGAGGGCTACCCGGTCGGCCGCGCGTGGCGGATGTACGACGGGTTCGGGTCGGGCACCTGTCGCGTGACCTATTCGCTCGACGGGCGCGACGGCGTCGTGCCGATCGACCGGCTCGCGGCGCTGGGTGAGCCGCCGTGGGCGCGGGCGTCGACGCGGGCGCGCCGGCTGACCGAGCCGCAGCTCCCCCTGGACCTCGCGCGGGTCTGTCAGGCGGTCGGGCCGGGCTTGGTGGAGCAGCAAGCGACCTGCGCGGGGTCGACGCGGTGGCGGGCGGTCGCGCCGGCGCGTCGGATGTGCCTCGGGCCGCGCAGGTGATCGCCGACCGTCTGGCGCGTGAGGGGTCGACCCGCTCCGCTGGTCTGTTGCGGATCGCGCTCGCGCTGATCGTGTGGGTTCGGTACGCGTCGGGCATGACGCCGTGGCACGACCCCGCGCCGGAGCGGGTGGTGCTCGGGCTGGTGTTCTTCGTGTCGTCGTCGATGATGCTGGTCGGGTGGTGCAGTCGGGCGGCGACGGCGGTGACGGCGCTCACGACCCTTGCCGCGTACCTGTTGGGTGCGCGCGGGGACGAGCCGAATTGGTACCACCACCACACGTTCTTGCTGACGGTCGCGCTCGGGTTGTTGGCGATGGCGCCGTGTGGGCGGAGCTTCTCGGTGGACCGGTGGCGGTCGGGGGTCCCGGAGCGCGGCCCGCTGTGGGCGTTGGACCTGATCGGTCTGCAGGTGGCGATCGTGTACGCGTGGGGGGCAGCGATCAAGGTCGATCGTGCGTTCTTGTCGGGGCATGATCTGGACGTGATCGCGGCGTACCTCTACACCGGCGCGCTGCCGGTGGGGCTCCCGAGCTGGGTGCTGTCCGGCGCGGCGGGTGGCGTCGTGGTGTTGGAGGCGGCGCTCGCGGTCGGGTTGTGGTCTGCGGCGTCGCGTCGGTGGCTGCTTCCGGCGGGGATTGTGTTGCATGCGACGATCTACTGGCTCTTGCCGGTGTCGACGTTCACGGTGACGATGATCTCGTTGTATCTGGTCTTTCTCGACCCGGAGGCGGTGCACGCCGCGGTCGATCGCGTGGTGGGCCCTGGTTGTGTTCGGGAAATCGCTCCCGTCGCGCGCTGGCGGGCCCCGCGCGAGGATGACGTCGCTCCTCGGTCACGTGCTCCAG
This sequence comes from uncultured Pseudomonadota bacterium, assembly GCA_903897935.1. Lineage (GTDB taxonomy): Bacteria > Myxococcota_A > UBA796 > UBA796 > CAIUDO01. The sequence goes on along the minus strand of CAIUDO010000907.1, from coordinate 2,194 downwards.
CACTTCCTCGCGAACGGCAGGGTCAACTCCGTTGACCTCGCCTCGCCGCCCTCGCTCAGCGCGCTCGGTCCGCGCTTCCCCGAGGTCTGCTGGGGTGGCGTAGGGCCGCCGGTGCGTGGCGACGGGTCCGCGACGGCGATAGTCGCCGCGCACCTTGGAGCTGCCATGCGAACGTCGTCCTGCTTCGCCCTCCTGGTCCTCCTCGCGGTGCCGCCGGGGTGTACGCCGAAGGAGACCGGCTCCCCCGAAGAGACCGGCGAGCCGTCCGAGACGGAGTCTGAGATCGAGTCGGAGTCCGAAGCGTCGGACGCCGACGGCGACGGCTTCACGGCGGACGGCGGGGACTGCGACGATACGAACCCGGTCATCAACCCGGCGGCGACCGACATCGTCGGCGACGAAACCGACCAGAACTGCGACGGCGTGGACGGGATCGACGCCGACGGGGACACGTTCGCGTCCGTGGTGTCGGGCGGCTCGGACTGCGACGACGGCGCGCCGGCCACCTACCCGGGCGCATCCGACACGGTCGGCGACGGGGTGGACCAGGACTGCGACGGCCTCGACGGCGTCGACGGGGACGGGGACGGGTACGCGTCGGTGGGCAGCGGGGGCGACGACTGCGACGACGCCGAGGCGTCCGCGTACCCGGGCGCGGCTGACACGGTCGGGGACGGGCTGGACCAGAGCTGCGACGGCGTGGACGGGATCGACGCCGACGGGGACACGTTCGCGTCCATGGGGTCGGGCGGCTCGGACTGCGACGACGGCGCGCCGGCCACCTACCCGGGGGCATCCGACACGGTCGGCGACGGGGTGGACCAGGGCTGCGACGGTCTCGACGGCGTCGACGGGGACGGGGACGGGTACGCGTCGGTGGGCAGCGGGGGCGACGACTGCGACGACGCCGACGCCCTGCTGGACCCCGCGGACCGCGACGCGGACGGGTCGTCGACCTGCGCCGGAGACTGCGACGACGCGGACGCCGCGCGCGCGCCCGGGCTCGTCGACCTGTGCGACGGCACCGATGAGGACTGCGTGGCGGGGGTGGACACCACCGCGCTCGGGGACGTGTGTCTGCGTGACGAGGTGTTCGAGATCGGGAGCTCCGCCCTCGACCTTGTGCTGGTCGTCGACGACTCGTGCTCCATGTCGGAGAAGCAGACCCGGCTCGCGTTGTCCGCAGATGAGCTGATTGACGCGCTCTCGGGGGTCGATCTGCACGTCGGCGTGGTGACCACCGACATGGATGACGCGGCTCGGTCCGGTCGTTTCGTGCGGGGTCCCGACCGGTCGCTGTACCTGGCGGACACCTCGGACCCGGTCGGTGCGGCGGCGTGGCTGGCCGACACCGTTCAGGTGGGGACCGGCGGCTCCGGGTCCGAGCAGCCCTTCGACGCGGCGTACGAGGCGATCGAGGTGCTCGGCCCGACCTTCCACGCAGGGTTCCTTCGCCCGGGGGCCGAGCTGGGCTTCGTGTTCGTGACCGACGAAGCGGACTTCAGCTCCTTGTCCGGGGTCGCGTTCTTCGACTGGGCCACGAGCCTGTCCGTGCCCCGCGTGAGCGCGCACGCGTTCGCGTCGCCCGCCATGGACTGCGGTTTGGATTGGATCAGCGCGAGCACCGAGGTGGCGTGGGTGGTCTCGGAGCTGGGCGGTACGTTCGTGTCGATCTGTGAGTCGGATTGGCAAGACGAGGCGTCGGTGATCGGCGCGGACCTGTCGCCGGGGGTGTCGACGGAGATCGTGCTCGCCGAGGAGCCCGATCCGGCCACGATCGTCGCCACCTTGACGGAGCCGGCGGGGAGCCCGGTGCTGCTCGTGGCCGGGGTGGACTACAGCTATGACGCGTCCGGGTGGAGGATCGTGCTCGCGGTCCCGCCGGCGGCGGGGTCGGTGGTCGAGGTGGCGTACCGGGCGGTCCCGACTCCGTAGGGCGCGAATGCAGTGACGCCGGTGTTCCGGCCGTCGGCGCCTGTTCAGGTGCCGAGGTTGGGTACGCGTCGTCGTAGGCGTTCGCGAGGCCGGCGCGCCCGGGTTCTGCTCGAACCGATTCGGGTGCAGCCGGGCCTCCGTCAACCTGGCTAGCGGCAATTCTGGGCGCGGGGATGGAAGAAGGCGGTACTTCGGGTGATCAGGTGGCGTTGTACCCACTCACCGATGCACCCGAGGCCCGCCATGCCTGAGATAACCC
>CAIUDO010000906.1 GCA_903897935.1 uncultured Pseudomonadota bacterium | reverse complement strand
TTGGTCGTGATCGACGCCGAGCGCAGCGTGAGGCCGGGGATGACCTCCCGTTCGATCGGCACGGTCGCCGCGGCGTCGCCGCCTTGTACGGCCGGGCGGGTGACCCGCACCTCGACCCCGGCGACGATCAGCACGATGTCGGGCTCGGCTTCGGCCTCGGGCGCCGCCGATCCGGGCGCTTGCTCGCGGCTGGCCAGGGTGGGGGCTGCGGACGCGGTGGCCGTCGCGGTCGTGGTGCTCGGCGCGACCGCCGCGGGGCCCGCGAAGACGCTGCTCCAGTAGTCGCCGAACGCTGTGGCCTCGCTCATCACGCCGGGCGCGTCGGTCGCGGGCGCGGACTGCAGGTCGCGCACGACGGCGGCGGCGGTCCGCACCGCCTCGACCTCGTGCGCGTCGTGCGGGGAGGACACGTCCATGCCCGGCTTCGCGCTCGGCAGGCGGCCCTCGTCGGCCTGTACGACGTGGGTGAGCTCGTGGGCGATCAGGGTGTCGCCCTGCGGGGTGCCCGGGGCCCAGGCGCCGCGCGAGAAGTACACGTCGCGGCCGACCGCGAACGCGATCGCGTGCAAGGCGTCGGCGGCCTCGGCGGCCCCCCCGTCGAGGTGCACCCGAACGTGGGAGAAGTCGTGCCCGAACGCCCGTTCCATGCGCGTGCGGACCGCGTCGGGGAGCGGCGTTCCGTTGCCGTGCCCGAGGTGGCGCGCGGCGCGGTCGGTGTCGAGCCCCTCGGCCTCGGCCTGGGACGCGCGCAGCACCTGGCGCATGAGGCTGATCGGCGCGCCCCCCGGCACGAGGCCCTGGGTGTCGAACCCGGCGCTCTGCAGCGCGAGCGCGCCGATCGCGTGGCTGTGCAAAGCGGACGATAACGCCGGATCGGCGGCGCCAAGCAGATCAGCGTTGCTGAACGTGGGCAGAGAGACGCGCGGCGTTCCGCTGGGCGCGACCTGGGCGGTCGCGGCCAAAGTGCGGACGACCGAGCGCGGCGAGGAGCGGGCCGCGTCGTGGCGCAAAGGAGCCTCCGATGTTCCGAGCGTAGCACACGATCGTCACGTCGGCGTCGGCACGAGGGGCAAAGCTACCCCACGAACCCAGCCTGCAACGCGGGCCACCGGAACCCGTAGGTGGGGTCGAGGTCGAAGCCGACGACGCGGAACGAGAGCGCGAGGCGGTCGCGCTTCCATTGGGAGGCGACGAGCAGCCGCAAGAACAGCGCGACGTCCCGCGAGAACGCGGCGCGCTCGGGGTAGTGGGGCGACACCTCAGGCCAGAGCCGCTCCTCCAGGTCCGCCGGGGACAGCCCGCCGAGCACGAAGCCCTCGATGAGGCGGTCCAGCACCGGGTACGGCATCAGGTCGGCCTCGTCGGTCTGGTGCGCGGACAGCGGCCGCAGCTCGGCGGTGGGCGGCGCGCGCAACACCAGGTCCAACGCGGGAAGGTCGTGCCGGTCCCGGGCCCACGCGAGCCACGCGCTCACCCGCGTCTTCGGCACGCCGCCGATCGGCGCGACGCCGCCCGCGGTGTCGCCGTCCATGGTGCAGTAGCCGACGGCTGCTTCGGACAGGTTGGAGGTGGTCAGCAGGAGGGCGCGCTCCAGGTTGGCGACCGTCCACGCGAGCGTGCCCCGAACCCGTGCTTGAACGTTCTGAAGCGGCAGGTCGTGCGCCGGATCGTCCCACGACATCCGCACGCCGGTCAGGGCACGGGCGGCCTCCTGGTGCGCGGCGAGCAGCGGACCGATCGCGACCGAGAGGTGGTTCGCGCCGATCGCCTCGGCGACCGCGCGCGCGGCGTCGCGGGTGTGCGTGCTGGAGTTGTCGGTCTCCATCCACACCGTCGTCAGCCCGATCGGGGGGCCGTCCCGATCCCGGGCGTTGGCGCGGGCGACCAGCAGCGCGACCATCGCCGAGTCCCGCCCCCCGGACAGCGCCACGACGACCCTGCTCAGGCCAGCGCGGCGCACGTAGTCGCGCAGGCCGAGCGAGAGGGCGAGCTCGAGCTCGACGTGCGGCACGTGCTCCGGGCCGTCGACGCGCTCGTGCGCCAACGACGGGAACGGCCCGACGGGGGCCGGCGTGGTGGTGGTCGACCGGGCGCCGAACGAGCCGGGGACGGACACGACGCATGGCCCCCCGGCGACCTGGGCGGCGGCCGCTTGCTCACGCCACGACCCGGTGAGGGCGCGGACCCGCCGCGCGCGGCCCAGGTCCACGACGACGTCTGTGACGACGCTCGCGCCGTCGAACACGAAGCGAGGCCCGTCGGCGACGATCTCGCCGCCGACCGCGACGAGCGCGGCGCCGTCGAAGATGAACGGCGGCGTCTCGCAGCCGCGCAGCGAGACGAACGCGTACGCGACGGCGTCGGCCTCGGAGATGCGCTGCACCATCCGCCGCCGGAACTCGTGCTTGCCGAGCACGAACCAGCTCGCGGAGCAGTTGACGACGAGCGCGCACCCCGCGAGCGCGAGCGGGCCGCCGGGGTGCACGCCGCGCCACGCGTCTTCGCAGATCTCCACGCCGAACCGGCCGAGCCCGGGCAGGTCGAAGCACAACGCGCCCATCGGGACCGCGTCGCCGTCGGGGGTGGTGACCATCCGGGTGTGGCCGCGCGGCCACGCGGCGTACCAGCGGCTCTCGTACTCGGGGCCGCCGCTCGCGAGGTTCTCCTTCGCTACGATGCCGACCACGCGCCCACCCGCGAGCACGGCCACCGCGTTGTACAAGACGTCGTCGACGCGAAACGGCAGCCCCACGACGACGCACGCCTCCGGGGCGACCGACGCGAGCTCCACCGTGGCGCGCCAGGCGCGATCGGTCGTATCGAAGCGCAGCGCCCGATCCCCGAGGCTGTACCCGGAGATCGCGAGCTCGGGCAGCACGATCAGGGTGGCCCCCGCGCTCCGCGCGCGCCGCACCCCGTCGACGATGCGGGCCAGGTTGCCGGTCCAGTCCCCGACGACTTGCGCGGGGCTCACGAGGGCGAGGTGGGCGAGGTCGGTCGTCATCGGCCGCACGTACGCAAGCCGCGCGCGCCGCGCCACGTCGGGTCAGCCGGGAGGTGGCCGCGATGATGTCCGCGGCTGCTCGGACGCGAGGCCCGGTCAACGGCGACGTTGGCTGCGTGACGGGAGCGTCGCCTCGGAGCGCGGGCTTTCAGCCCGCCGGGCCGCGGGCTTTCAGCCCGCTC
>CAIUDO010000905.1 GCA_903897935.1 uncultured Pseudomonadota bacterium | reverse complement strand
GTCGTCGGGGCGATGTGGGCGGGCGGGTATCGCGGCGGCGCCTACGTCGCGTTCGGGCCGTTGTCCGGCGAGGGCCCGCTCGGCGCGGCCGGGGTGTTCCTGGCGGGAGAGCGCTCGAACTACGAAGGCGGGCGCTCGATCGGGGTCGGGGACGTCAACGGGGACGGCGCGCTCGACCTGCAGCTCGGGGCGCCGGACTCCAGCGGATCGGACGCGGTGACGTTCTTTGGGCCGATCACGCGCGATCTGGCGTTCTCGGACGCAGCGGTGCAGGTGTCGTGCGCATCGGCGATCGAGTGTGGGCACGGCTCGGACGTCGCCGACGTGAGCGGAGACGGGATCGCGGACCTGATCATCGGCGCGGGGGAGCAGCGCACGGGCGGCAACTACTCGGGTTCGGTCTACATCTTGCTCGGTCCGGTGGCTGCGGGCTCGGTAGACTTGCCGTCCGCGTACGACTTCGAGCTGGTCGGGGAGAACCCGAATTCGGAGACGGGGCGGTACGTCGAGTCGAACGGCGATCTGAACGGGGACGGGGTGACCGACCTGCTGATCTCGGCCGGATACGACGACACGGGGGGCCCAGACTCGGGCTCGGTGTACGTGGTGCACGGGCCGGTTGATGCTGGGTTCGACCTCGCGCAGGCAGATGGCAAGCTGGTGGGCACGTCGGCGTACGAGATCTGCGGGGAGGCGCTCGCGTTCGGCGACCTCGACGGAGATGGGCTCGACGACGCGATCGTAGGGTCGTCGCAAGCCAACCGCGCGGGCGGGGCCGCGTACGTGGTCGGCGGGCCGGCGACCGACACGGTGAGCCTGGGGGCGGGTCTGGCGGTGCTCGAGGGGAGCGGGTCGGATCGGGTTGGGTCGGGCGTCGACGCAGAGGACCTCGACGGGGACGGGGTGGACGACCTCATCGCCGGGGCGACCGGTGCCGCGGGGATGGTCAACGGGTCGGGCGCGGCGCTCGTGGTGTACGGCCCGATGGCGGGGGCGGTGGCGGCCGACGACGCGGACGCGCGGCTCGGCGGGCGCGCGAACGGTGACGCGGCGGGCGCGGGTGTGGTGAGCGGGGACCTCGACGGCGACGGGGCGCCCGACCTCGTGATCGGCGCTACCGGCGATCGCACCGGCGGCTTCGGGGCCGGCGCGGTGTTCGTGTCGTATCTGGAATAGCCCCCGAACGCGCCAGAGCGGTCAGGAGTTCCGGGCGCTGCCGAACGGGTGAGGGTCTGTGCTTCGCGTTCGGCTCGTTGGTGACGCGATCAGGATCGAACGCTCAGAACGTACCAGCGACCGCCAGCCCGGTAGGCGACGGCACCAGGTGGACCGCGAGGAGCCCGGCGTCTCTGCCGGCGCGACCCGCCTGACCGAGCTGGGTGGCCCCGAGCGCGACTCCGCTGCACCGCATCGCCAACCCGAGGACCGAGAGGTAGTTGAATCCAAAGTTGATTTGCGCGCTCACGCCGCCGACCACAAATGCGCCCGCGGAGAGGCCCGCGCCAATCCAACCAAGGCCCGTCGGAGCATCGAGGAGCTTGGCCGATCCGATTCCCCCGGTCAGCATCATCACCTCGCCGACCGTGGTCGCGAGCCCGCCGGCAGCTACCAACGCCAAGGCGGCGGGTCCGGCGTACCCGCCCGCGACGCTCACGACCCCGATCGCGGCTGTCGAGACCCCGGACGCGATCACGACCACGCCCATCCTGCCGAGCTTGTGCCGTCGGGTGACACGCTCTGCGTCGGGCACGGGCGCCGCGCCCCCGACCGCGATGGGGTCCCCTGGTGTGGTGAGGGCCCCGTCGGGCGCGAACTCAGCGTAGGCCGCCTCGAGCGTGGGCGGCTCCATGGTCATGGTCCAGTCGGCGAGAATCTTCCCTCCTTTGCCGTCACGTACGCACCGCCGGCGCGGTCGACATGGCCAAGAGATCGACGCCGGGCGCGGTCGGCCTCCGCGTCGCGCCCGCAGTGCGTCGGCGCCGCAGTCGCCAGCCGCCGCGTCGGCGCGTGGCCGGCCACCTACACTCGTTCCGGTCGGACCTCCCGAAGCGTGCACCGAGCTGTTGCAGGCGTCCTGCCAACCAGCGCGCTCGGCTCCC
>CAIUDO010000904.1 GCA_903897935.1 uncultured Pseudomonadota bacterium | reverse complement strand
CGACGACGACTGCGACGGCCTCGTCGACGACGCCGACCCCTCTGTCGACGCCAGCACGGGCACCTACTACTACCGGGACGCCGACGAAGACGGCTTTGGGGACAACACGAGCCGCGTCCAGCGCTGTGCGCCGCTCGCTGGCTACGTCGCCTCGCGCAACGACTGTGACGACGCCGCTGACGACGTCTACCCCGGCGCCGCCGAGGTCTGCGGCAACGGCCGCGACGAAGACTGCGACGGCGACGGCGGCCCTGGCGGCGATGACGACGGCGACGGCGTGACGTGGCTGGAGGAGTCCAGGGTGGGGGCCGACGACTGCTCGCTCGACTCCGACGCGGACGGCGTCGGCGACGCCGCGGAGCATGGGTTCGACTTCGACGAAGACGGCTTGGACGGCTCGGTCGACCCGGATGACGATGGAGATGGCATCCCCACGCTCGACGAGGGCGCGGGCGACGTCGACGCGGACGGCGACCCCAACTACGAAGACCTCGACTCCGACGGCGACACGAAGCTCGACGCCGACGAAGGGACCGGGGACTCGGACTCGGACGGCGTGCCGAACTACCTGGATCCGGTCGACGACGACGGGCCAGACGCCGACGCGGACGGCGATGGCCTCACGAACGTCTACGAGTCCTCGGTGTCGCTGAGCGACGCGTACAACCCGGACACCGACGGTGACGGGATCGGGGACGGTGAGGAGATCGGCGCCGGCGCCACCCCGCGCGACACCGACGGCGACGGCGTGTACGACGTGCTCGACGCCGATGACGACGGCGACCTCGTGCCTACCGCCGCCGAGGACTACGACGGCGACGGCGACCCCTCGAACCAAGACACCGACGCCGACGGGGCGCCCGACTTCCTCGACCCGGACGACGACGGCGACGGCGTCGACACCATCGACGAAGACGTCGACGGCGACGGCGACCCACGCAACGACGACTCCGACGGCGACTCGGTGCCCGACTACCTCGACGACGACGGCCTCGGCCCGAGCGGCGACATCGACGGCGACGGCCTCACGAACCTGGAGGAGGAGGGGCTCGGCACCGACGCCACGCGGCCCGACAGCGACGGCGACGGGGTCGGTGACGCGGACGAGATCGGGGATCCGTCCGCGCCCACCGACACCGACGAGGACGGCGTCATCGACGCGCTGGACCCGGACGACGACGGCGACGGCATCGCGACCGCCGACGAGGGCACGTTCGACGTCGACGCGGACGGGGTCGGCAACCACCTCGACGACGACTCGGACGGCGACGGCAAGAAGGACGCGGTCGAGGGCACCGGAGACGTCGACTGCGACGGCGTGCCCGACTTCCTCGACGGGGACGACGGCCTCGACTGCGAGGGCCCACCCGCCGACACCGCCGACACCGGGGCTCCGGTCGTGCCCGACCCCGCGTGTGGTTGTGCGTCGACCCGTGGGGCGGGCGCGGCGGGCGCGCTGGCGGCGCTGGCGTTGGTGGTGCGGCGCCGCAGGTCGTAGGTCTGCGCGCTCGGCCTGCGCGCCCCGAAACGAAGACGGCCCGCGCGCGGAGTCCGCGGCGGGCCGTTCGTGCGTCGCGGCGGGAGCCGCGCCCCATCACAGGTCGGGGTTCAGCGCGTTCTTGAGGCCCTTGCCGGCGCGGAAGACCGGGATGCGGCGCTCGGGGACGTTCATCACGTTGCCGTTCTTGGGGTTGTGGCCCGTGAACGCGCGACGCTTCGAGACGTTGAAGGTGCCGAAGTCGGAGATGGTCACCTTCTTGTTCTCGACCAGGGCCTCCTGGACGGCCTCGGTGAAGATGTTGATGTAGTGCGCAGCGCGAACCTTGGGAATCCCGGCGCGCTCGGCGAGACGCTCGGTGAGATCGGCCTTGTTCATGTGTCCTCCAGTGCCCGAGGGCGGGTAGATGCAAATAGTGAAAGTGAGTGGATCGCTCGATGCTCGTCTGTCGGCCAGTGCCTCTGCAGGGCACGGTGCCCCTGCCGCCGTTGCTGCCTAGACTTGGTCCGTCCGACGGTGGTTTTCTAGGCCGTCGTTGGAATTACGGCAACTCCGCGCGGGTGTGGTCGGTCGCACCAAACCGGCGTCAACGGGTCATAAGATCATAATAGTTATATAGTTTGCCCACCCGACGACAACGATGCGCCAGCGTGGTGTTTGGGTCGTGCGGCTCATTGTGAGCTTATGAACGTCGCTATGGCCTCAAGTGTTGGATTCCGGCGTAAACGTCGGTTTGCCGTCGTGGGGCGTGTAAAGGAAAAGTCAAGTCGCAGCGGGCCGGCGCCATGTTATGCGCGGGGTATGCGGACAACGTGGCTGTTGGTGGTGATCGCGTGCCGGTCGGACGAGTCAGGGGCGCCCGAGCCGCCGGAGACCCCAGAAGCGCCGTTGACCCTCATCGGCCTGCAGCTCGTGCCCGATGACGCTCCCGTGAACGGGATGACGCTGATCGGCCTCGCCAGCCGGGCTGCCGTGATTGAGGCGGCGTGCGCCGCCACCGACGACCCAACGGACCTGCATTACGTGGGTACATCGGCTCTTTCCGGCAGTCCGACCGTCGGTGTCTACGGGCTCCTGGCGGACACCGAGTACCGCTGCGACGTGGTCCTTCGCGACGGCGCCGGCGCCCAGGTTTCCGGGTCGGTGACGGCTCGTACGGCTGGACTTCCCGACGATTTCCCCGTGATCGAGGTCGACTGGCCGGCGGGAGACCGGGCCCGGAGCGACGGCGGCTGGACCTTGTTCAACCACTGGATCCAGGACGGCGACCCGAAGATGCAAAAGCTCGTGCTGGTCGACAGCGACGGGCGCGTGCGCTGGTACTTCGTGCTCGACCTCGAGGTGTCGGTCGGCATCGAGGCCAACCTGGCGGCGCCCGGGGTCATCGCGCTCGGGGGCGGCATGGGGTTCCCGCCCACGCTCGTCTCGGTGGACGGCGCGATCTTGTATCGAAGCCCGGATCCGTCCAGCGGCGGGCTGTTCCACCACCACACGGAGCTGTTGCCGTCGGGGGACATGCTGTCGCTCGCGACCGCCGACAACGAAGCCAACGGGGTCGTCTGGGAGGGCTTCATCATCGAGACGCGGCAAGCGTGGACCGGCGCTCTCACCTGGGTCTGGAACAGCCAGGCGGGCGTCGACGCTGGCGTGCTCCCGACCACGTCGCAGCCCGACGAGGACTTGTTCCACGCGAACGCCATCCAAGCGGTCGACGACGTCGACGGGCCCGGCTGGTACGTCTCGTTGCGGGCCCTCGACACGATCGCCCGGGTCGACGCGGCGTCGGGCACGATCGACTGGACGCTCGGGCCCGGCGGTGACTTCGTGCTGCTCGACGCCGACGGCGCGCCGCTGCCCGACGACCAGTGGTTCTACGGGCAGCACGACCCGGAGTACGCGCTGCCGTCGGTGCTGGTGCACGACAACGGGTACGGCCGCCCGGGCGACGACTACAGCCGCGCGATGGAGCTGCACGTGGACGTCGCGCGGCGCGAGGCGCGGCTCGTGTGGGCGTGGACGGAGGAGGGCTGGTCGGAGCCCGTGTGGGGCGACCTCGACCGCCTCGCGAACGGGGACGTCTTGCTCACCCAGGGGCACTGCTGGGACTGCGGGACCGGAGATCCCGCCCGGCGCAGCACCGTCCTGGAGCTCGATCCACGCGACGACGCCGTGATCTGGCGCCTCGTGATGCCGGAGGAGCGCGCGGGGGTCTACCGGGCGGAGCGGATCGGCGGCTGCGCCTTGTTCGGCTCGGTCGCCGAGTGCCCGGAGCTCGCGGGCCCGGCGGCGGCGGTGGTGGCGGCGGCCGGCGCCCCGTGATCCGCCTCGGAGGGGGCTTCCACGGAGATCCGCGCCCGGCGATTGTGCGGCGCCTCCCTCCAAGGTAGGGTGCCGCGCCTGAGGCGCCCGTGTCGAACGAAGTGAACAACGCTGGCCTCGGCCTCTTGCTGTTCTGGCACGACGAGCTCCGGTTCGTCGGCATGCGCGTGCACCTCCCCGAGGGTGAGCCGGTGGTGATCGGGCGTGGCCAGGGCGCGATCGGGGAGACGGCGCTCGCCAACCCGCGGGTGTCGCGCCGACACCTCGAGGTCGTCCGCATGGGCGACCGGCTCGCGCTCACCGAGCTCGGCTCCCAGAACGGCACCTGCTTGAACGGCGCGACGCTGCGGGGGCCGCGGGTGTCGGCGTTCGACGGCGACGTCATCTCGGTGGGGCCGGCCCTCTTCATGGTGCGTCGGCTGCGGCGGGACGGCTCGCCGCCTCGGGCGGGCAACCTCGTCGGTCTCGGCGACGAGATGGCGCGCGTGGTGGCGGCGGTCGACCGCGCGGCGGGCGTGTGGGAGCCCGTCCTGGTCGTGGGCCAGCGCGGCTCTGGGCGTGGGCGCGTCGTGCGCGCGGTCCACCTCGCGAGCGGGCGCGACGGGCGTCTGGTGCGGGTGTCGTGTCGCGAGGCCTCCGATGATGAGCTGCTTCGCCGGCTGGTCTCCGAGCCGTCCGGGTTCGGCGACGTCACGATGCCGGCGGGCGCGCTGCGGGTGGCCAGCGGGGGAACGCTGCGGGTCGACGACATCGAGCGCGCCGGGCCCAGCGTGCTGCGGCTGCTGGCATCGGTGACCGAGCGGGGCGTCTACCGGCCCGAAGGCGCCCCCACCGACGTGCGCTGCGACGTGCGCCTCGTGGTCGTCGCCGACGTGTCCGAGGTGCTCCCGCCCGGCATGTCCCCCGGCCTGCGCCGGCGCCTGGAGCAGGGCACGATCGCGGTCCCGTCGTTGGCGTCGCGGGTCGAAGACATCCCGGGCATCGCGCTCGAGCTGTTGGAGCGCGCGTCGGGTGGGCCGGGGGTGACGCTCTCGCGCGAGCTGGCGTTTTCACTGGTGCGCTATGACTGGCCGAACAACGCGCCCGAGCTCGTCTCGGTGGTCGAGCGCCTCGTTCGGGAGCAGCCCACCACCTCGGTGCTGCAGCCGCCGGCGTGGCTCGACGAGATGGTCCGGCGGGCCGACGGTCGTCGCTGGGCGCCGCACCGACCGAGGGAGACGTAAGATCGTCCGACGAAGTCGGAAGATCCGAAGCGACCGCCGGGAGGGCGGATAACGGAAGTGGGGCCCGTTCCGCCGCGAATCCGCGCACGGTCGCGCTCGGTTCCGCACCTCGCGGCGGAGGCGTCAGCCAGGGCCCCGAGATCAGCGCCCGTCCGGCGCTCCGGGGTCGATTGCCTGCAGCTTCACTGGGACCACCCGCTCTTCGTCGCCGCGGCGCACTGTGAGGGACACGCCGGTGCCCGGCGTGAAGCGCTCCAACGCGGTCAGCAGGTCGTCGACCTCACGCACGGGCGCGCCCTCGATCGCGACGATCACGTCTCCGATCTGCGTCGCGCCGTTGCGATCCGTCCACAAGCCGATGAGGCCGGCCTTGCTGGCGGCGCTCCCGGTGCCGACCGCGCGCAGGATGACCCCCTCGACGCCGTTCCGCCGCGCGATGTCGTCCCGGATCAGGTCGACGCCGAGCCCGGCGCGGATGATCCGGCCGTCCTTGATCAACGCCGGCACGATGCGCGTCACGGTGTCGGCTGGGATCGCGAAGCCGATGCCGGCGCTCGCCCCGCTCGTGCTGAAGATCGACGTGTTGACGCCGATCAGGCGCCCCCGCGAGTCGAGCAGGGGCCCGCCCGAGTTTCCGGGGTTGATCGCGGCGTCGGTTTGGATGACGCCGTGGATGGTCCGCCCGTCGAGGGCGTCGATCTCGCGGCCGAGCGCCGACACGACGCCGGTCGTCAGGGTCTGGTCGAGCCCGAACGGGTTGCCGATCGCCAGCACCTTCTGCCCGACCAGCAGCCCGCTCGACGATCCGGGCGTCAGCGCCGTCAGCGCCGCCTCGGGAGCGTCGATGCGGATGACCGCGAGGTCCTTGCTCGGCTCCGCGCCGACGAGCGTGCCGGTGTGCGTCGAGCCGTCCCACAGCGTGACGTGCACCGAGGTGGCGCCCTTGACCACGTGGTAGTTCGTCACGATGTGGCCCTTCGAGTCCCACACGAACCCGGTGCCCGTGCCTTGCGGCACCTCGGTGACCGACGCGGTGAACCAGTCACGCCGCAGCGCGCGGTTCTCGATGTGCACCACCGAGCGCGCAGCGGCCTGGAACACCTCGATGGTGTTGCGCTCGTCTTCGAGCAGGTCGTCGAGCGTCGACCGGGCGGTCGCGGGCTCGACCATCTGGGTGGAGCCGGCGCTGCAGCCGGCGAGCGACATCATCAACGCGATGAGCGCGGGGCGGTAGGGCATTCGGTCCTCGTCCGTTGGGGCACGCGAACGTGTACACGCGAGCGCGCCTCGTCATCGGGCGTCGTGACGGATCGATGCGCTTGTCGACGAGCGCTCACGGCGCGCGTGGCCACGATATGAGAGCTGCGCCATGGGAGCTTCGTGATGATCACGCTCGTAGGGGCGTTGGTGGGGTGCCGCGGCGGTGAGATCGGCCCGGAGACGCCACCTGCGTCCACGGTCCCGTACACCGAGACGCTCCCGGCGTTCACGGGGGCCGCTCCGACGAACGTGCTGATGATCTCGTTGGACACGTTCCGGAAGGACCAGGTGTCGCGCTACGGCCCCGGCGGGAACACGCCGTTCCTCGACGGCTTGATGGAGCAGGGCTTCGTCCTGGACGACCACATGCAGTGCTCGAACTGGACGTACGCGTCCACGAGCTGCACGCTGCTCGGGCGCGACAACATCGACAACGGCTTCATGCCCAAGCTGTCGTCGACGTACCGAGCGCCGATGCCGGACGGCACGCCGTTCCTGGCCGGATGGCTGGCCGATGCCGGCTACTACACGGCGCTCGTCAGCTCGAACTCGTGGTTGTCGGCGGAGTGGAACAACGACCAGGGCTACGTCGACAGCGAGCTGCCCGACGACCGCAACGCGACGAACTGCTACGATCACGGCGTGGCGCTGCTCGACGACGCCATCACCCGCGGCGACGCCGAGCGTTGGTTCTTGCACCTCCACTTCAAGGAGCCACACCCGGCGTACGACCCGCCCGAGGAGTACCTCGCGGGCCTGGAGGGTCTTCCGCCCGTCGACTACGATTTATCCAAGTATGACGCTCACTATGACGCGATCTACGACTGGCCGTACGTGTCGGACGAGGAGCAGGAGCTGCTCGAGCAGCACCTCTGGGTCCGGTACCACGGTGAGGTCGCGTACCTCGACGATCAGCTCGCCGACATGTGGGCCGACCTCGAGCAGCGCGGCTGGCTCGACGACACGATGGTCGTGTTCTGGACCGACCACGGGGAGGCGTTCTGGGAGCACGGCGACCAGGGGCACGCCTACACGCTCAATCAAGAAGAGAACGACGGGCTGATGTTCTTCTGGTCGAAGAACATCGTCGCGGGCGGGTGGTCGGGCCCCACCACCGCCCCCGACCTCGCCCCCACGCTGCTCGACCTGCTCGACCTGCCCACCCCGCCCGAGGTGACCGGCGTGCCCATCGGAACGGGGGCGCCGACTCGGGCGCGCTTCGCGGCGTCCGAGGCTCGGATCGGTCCGGTTCAGTCGGTCGTCGTCGACGGGTGGAAGCTGCAATTCTGGTGGTCCGGCGAGCTCGACCTGTACGATCGCGGCCTCGATCCCCTGGAAGCAGTCGACCTGTTCGACGAGGGGCACCCGAAGGTCGCCGAGCTGTGGCCGCTGCTCGAGCCGAAGGTCGAGCAGGCGATCCCGCTGATTCAGGAGCACAACGTCGTCTGGCCGTCGTTCTCGCGCCATGCGCGCTGATCGGCTGCCGCGGCGGGTCGTCTTGGCCTCGCTGCTGGCCGGGTGTGGGGTGCCGATCCGCCAGGCGCGCCTCCCGGCGGGGCCGTCGCTGGCGCCTCCGCCCCCGAGCGCGGAGGAGGCGCGCGTCGCCGCGGCGGGGTGGTCGTGCCCCGAGTGGGTCGTGCCGCTGTTCCCGGGCGTGCCGCAAGCGTGCGGCGCGCGGCCGGGCGAGGGGGTCGCGCTGGCCGCGGTCGCTGGCTTCGACATCGCCGCGGGGGTGGCGCTGGCGGTGCGCTACCCGGGTGCGCTGGCGGCCGGGCTCGACGGGGGCGGCGCAGGCGCGCTCGTACCCTGGATCGGCCTCCAGGACGTGTGGGGGTACAGCCTCGCCCGGCACGCGATGGACGGCCAGCTCGCCGCCGGGCTGCCGTACGTGCCGCAGGATCGGCTCGGCGAACTCGTCTTCGCGCCGTTCAACCCGCGGGTGCTCGTCCGCCCGGCGGTGGTCGTGCCGACCCTGGCGCTCGCCGCGGCCGGCGTGGCGTATGGCGTTGCGTTGGGCGATCCGACGGGGTTCTCGGCGGCGCGTCCGAACGTGTTCGGGGCGTCGCCGCCGCCGGGCGTCGGGTGGACGGTGTACGGAGCCAGCGCCGTCGTGCTGTTCGAGCACGTCGCGATCGCCGAGGAGGCGATCTTCCGGGGGCTGCTCCAGAGCGGGCTCGTGCGCGGCACCCGCAGCGAGGTGGGTGGGTGGGCGCTCGGCACCGTGGTGTTCGGTGCGTCGCACTCCTTGAACGCGCTGTTGTTGCCCCCTGACGAGCGCGCGCAGTACTTGGTGTACGGCGTGCCGTTCATCACCGCCGTCGGCGGCGTGATCGGCGGCGTGTACGCGGTCGAGGGCTACAGCCTCGCGCCGCCGGTCGCGATGCACTTCTGGTACGACGTCGTGGTGTCGGGCGCTGCGGCGGTCGCGGTCCCGGGCGACACCCTGTTCTCGATCCGCACCGGAGGTGCGTTCTGAGCGAAGAAGCGCCGAAACCAAGCTGGTTCTCGTCGATCGTGCAGCGCGCGCTCGGGTCGGAGACCGCCGAGGAGCTTCGCCGGAAGGCGGTCGCCGAAGCGGGCAAGCAGGTCGCCCGGCAGGCAGCGGCGGAGGTCGCGGCCGCCGCGGACCGCCTGCTGGCCGAGGCGGAGCAAGACATCGCCGCGGCCGAGGCGCGCCGCGCCGGTCGCGCGGGCGTCCCCGACACGTCGTTGCCGGAGTGGGCGTCCCGGGTCACCGAGCGCGAGGCCGCCGCCCGAGCCGCGCTCAGGGGCGCCGCGCCGGCGTCGTCGGGCGCCGCCCCGCCCGTCGATCGGGAGGCCAAGGCGCGCGCCGAGCTCGAGGAGCTCAAGAAGAAGCTCGGCCGGTAGTTGTTCGAGTTCGCGGCCGCAGGTACGCGCCGCGCGGTGGTTGTCATCGCCGTCGATACGGGGCACGCTGTCCTGATGGGGGGCGGCATGCGCTTGCTTTCGGTCGTGCTCGGGATTTTGCTGGTCGGTTGCGTCCGCGACGGCGACAAGGACGGCTTGGTCGGCGACGAGGACTGCAACGACGCCATCCCGGAGATCGGCGCGCCGACGGACTGGTACCCCGACGTCGACGCCGATGGCATCGGCGCGATCGAGGGCGCGGTCGCCCAGTGTGAGGCCCCGGAGGGGTACGTCGCCTCCACCGGCGACTGCGCCGACGAAGATCCCACCGTGCGGCCGGGCGTCAACGAGTCCTGCAACGGCCGCGACGACGACTGCGACGGCGAGATCGACGAAGAGGCGCCCGGCGCGTTGTGGTACGCCGACGCCGACGCCGACGGCTTCGGCAACCCGGCGCAAGCACAAGACGTGTGCGTGCCGGGCTCCGGGCTGGTCGACAACGGCCTCGACTGCAACGACACCGCCGCCAGCGCCTACCCAGGCGGCGCGGAGATCTGCGACGGCCTCGACAACGACTGCAACGGCCTCGACGACGACAACGCGGCGGGGTCGGCGTCGTTCTGGGTCGACAACGACGAAGACGGGTGGGGCACCGGCGCCGCGGTCACCGCCTGCAGCGCGCCGAGCGGCTACGTCGACGTCGACGGGGACTGCGACGACGCCGCGTTCATCGTCAACCCGGGCGCCGCGGAGACGTGCAACGGCGTCGACGACGACTGTGACGGCGCGACCGACGACGACCCGACCGACGGCGACACCTGGTACACCGACGCCGACGGCGACACCTACGGCGACGACGACGCGGTCCTCGTCACCTGCAGCCGCCCCGACGACGTCGCGAGCCGCGGCGGCGACTGCGACGACGCGGACCCGGAGCAGAACCCGGAGACGTGGTGGTACGCCGATGACGACGGTGACGGCTGGGGGGACGCGCGCACCAAGGCGGTGCAGCAGTGCCTGGGGTTCCCCGCCAGCAGCACCCTGGACGGTGACTGTGACGACGCCGACGCCGACCGCTACCCCGAGGCCCCCGAGACGTGCGACGGCGTCGACGAAGACTGCGACGGCGTGATCGACGACGGCGCGGGCGACTCCTCGGCCTGGTACGCCGACGTCGACGCCGACGGCTTCGGCAACCCGGACGTCGTCGTCTACGCGTGCGAGGCGCCGGGCGCCGGGTTCGTCGCCGCGGCGGGCGACTGCGACGACGATCGCGACGACACCAACCCCGACGCCTCCGAGGTCTGCGACGACGTCGACAACGACTGCGATCTGCTGGTCGACGACGACGACCCGTCCCTCGGCGGCATCCCGGTCTGGTACCTCGACAACGATCGCGACGGCTACGGCACGTTCTCCGATCAGGTCGAGACCTGCGATCCCCCGCTCGGCTACGTGCTCGACGGCAGCGACTGCCGCGACGACGACCCCGCCATCCACGCCTACGCGGTCGAGCTGTGCAACGGCGTCGACGACGACTGCGACCTGCGCGTCGACGGGGCCGACGCCATCGACTCGATCGAGTACTTCGTGGACGGCGACGGCGACGGGTGGGGCGACCCCGCGACCAGCACGTTCTCGTGCGCGGCCCCGCCCGGCGAGGTCGAGCGCGGCGCCGACTGCAACGACGGAGACGCCGCGGTCCACCCGTTGGCCCCCGAGGCGTGCGACGCGGGCCGCGACCTCAATTGCGACGGGTCGTTCGGGTTCGCCGACCTCGACGGGGACGGCTTCGTCGCCTGCGAGGACTGCGACGACGCGCAGGCGCTCACCTTCCCCGGCGCCGCCGAGGTGTGCGACGACGTCGACAACGACTGCAACGGAGACGTCGACGACGACGGCGCGGGCGGCTTCCCGTGGCGGTGGTACGCGGACGCGGACGCCGACGCCTACGGCCTGTCGTACGACTGGGTGACCTGGTGCGCGCCCGGCGGCCCTGACGGCTACGCCTCGGCGCCCGACGACTGCGACGACGGCGACGGCACCGTGTACCCGAGCGCGTTCGAGCTGTGCGACCTGCGCGACAACGACTGCGACGGCGTGATCCCGGCGATCGAGGTCGACGCTGACTTCGACGGGCAGACGCCGACCTCGTGCGGCGGCGACGACTGCGACGACGGCGACCCCACCGTGTTGTTCGGGGGGGTCGAGGTGTGCGGGGACGGCATCGACAACGATTGCACGGCAGGAGACGAGCCGTGTGTGTACCGGTTCAGCGGCATCCTCACCGATGTCGACGAGTCCGTGCTCAATGGCTGGGATCAGTGCTACGTCGGCACGTATGACCTCAACGTCTCGCTGGCGAGCATCCAGTCCTCGTGCTCGCGCGCCAACCTCCTGGTCGCGTGTCGGCAAGTGGGCTCGTCCGTGTTGAAGGTGGCGGCGAACGCGCCGCGCGCCGACGTGCTGTTCGACACCGGGATGGGGAACGTCCTCCACGTCGCGAACGACGTAGGTTGGTACTTCAACAACAGCTGGTCGTGGGGCTACGCGAACGTGGCCGACCGGGTCAACCGCAACTCCTGCGACACCGAGACCGGGTCGTTCCCGAGCCAGCGGCTGTGCTTCCACACCTCGGGCGCGGCGTTGTCCGGCGGTTACCGGTGTGGTACCACCACGGGGTTGAATTCGTCTCGCACCTGGGAGCGGGTCGTCTACCACGCGGACTTCTGATCGCGAGGTTCGAGCAGGATCCGCGTGAGTTCCCCGTTGCGCCCGGGCCAGCCGGTGGTCGCGGCGTTGGCCCCAGCGGCGCCCTCCGCCGGCGAAGATCGGTCCAGCCGAGTCGGCGTGAGTGGGCCAACAAAGGGGCCTTGAGCGGAGGTGAGCGATCGTGAGAAATGGTTTGGCGCGTACACATCGGGCCGTCGCCTCGTTTAGGCTCCCTACACGCGGGAGAAGTCGATGGGCTTTCGAGTCTTCCGCCCGTCGGATCTGTGCGTCTGGACCTCTCACGCTGTGCGGCGCCTCGCTGGCGACGCCCTCGTGTTCGGTCGGTCGCCGGAGACCCGGGGGCGGGCGTTTGTGCGGCGCGAGCGCCACGTCGTGGCGGTCATCGACGTGGTGGGCTTCACGGCGCGCGCCGCGGGGCACGCCGCGTCGGGCATCGATGGCATCGAGGCCATCGCGCACGAGGTCAACGCGTGCTTCGGCCTGCTGGCCGACCGCGCCGAGCAGGCGGGCGGCGATGTGCTGCGCTTCGTGGGCGACGCCGTCGTCGTGGCGTTCCCAGACACGATCGAGGGCAACGCGGCGGCCGTCGCGTTGTGCGTGAGCACCGGCGACCTGCACGGGGTGCCCGCCGACTTCACGCTCCGCGCGGGCGTCGCGCGGGGCGAGGTCGAGCTCGCGGCGGTCGGGGGCGTGGACAACCGCGTCGACCTGCTGGTCATGGGCCCGGCGGTCGCGCGGGCGTACGCGCTCGCCGGGTCCGGTGCGGGCTCGATCGTTGTAGATCCGGACGTCGCTGGGGTGCTCGGGGGGCGCATCTCCGGCGTGTTGGTCGACGGGGTGTTCCGCGTCACGGCCTGCGCGCCGGCGGCGCCGTGCCCGCCGCTGGTCGATCCGCAGGTCGACGACCTGGTCCCGTTCGTACCGCGCGGGCTGTACGAGTCCGTCCGCGCGGGCGCGACCGAGTGGCTCGCCGAGGTGCGGTCGGCGACCGTCATCATGGTCCGGCTGGCGTCGGCGGGCGACGAGATGGACGCCACGGACGCCCACCAGGCGACCTCGGCGGTGATGGCCGCGATCGCGCGGGTCGGCGGGTGGTTCGACAAGGTGATCGCGGACGACAAGGGGGTCTACGCCCTCGCGACCACGGGGCTGCCCCGCCACGAAGACGACGCTCGGCGCGCGATCGTCGCCGCCCTCGAGATCGAGGGTCGGCTGTTGTCGCTGGGGTTGCGGCCGGCGATCGGGGTCGCGAGCGGGCCGGTGGTGTGGGGCCCGGTCGGCAGCGCGTCGCGTCGCGAGTACACGGTCCTCGGCGCGCCGGTCAACACGGCGGCGCGGCTGATGACGGCGGCGCGTAAGGGCGTGATGTGCGACGGCGTCACCGTGGCGCGCACCGGGCGCCCGGGGGCGTTCCGGATGGCGGGCATCCGCCCGCTCCGGGGCCTCGGAGAGGTGCCGCTGTTTCGGCCGCTGCTCGACGCGTGGAGCGGCCCGGCGGCCGGTCTGCGGCACACGGGCGCGCTGCTCGGCCGGGGCGCCGAGACCGACCGCCTGCGACGCCTGGTCGACGGGCTGCGGGGCGGCGAGGGGGGCCGGCTGCTGATCGTCGGCGAAGCCGGCGCCGGTAAGTCCAGGTTGGTGCAGTGGCTCGTCGAGCGCGCGGTCGCCGAGGGCTGCTCGGTCGCGCTCGGTCGCGCCGACGCCATCCCGTCGGGGCGCTTGCTCGACGGGTGGGCCCAGATCGTCGCCGCGGCGCTCGGGGTCACCGACGGCGCCGACCCCGCGGCGGCGTTGGTCGAGCGGTGCGGCGATCTGGCGCCGCTCCTCGGACCCACGCTCGGCATCAGGATGCCGGAGAACGACCGCACGCGTCGGCTGGAGGCGGCCGCGCGCCGCGACGCGCTGACCGACCTCGTGGTGTCGGTGCTCACGGCGAGCACGGGGCCGGCGTTGCTCGTCATCGAAGACGCGCATTGGATGGACGCGTTGTCGTGGCGGGTGCTGGACCGGCTGGTCGACGTCGGGCCCAAGCGTGGGGTCGGCGTGGTCGTCACGATGCGGCCGGAGACCCTCCCCGACGGGGCGGGGGTCGTGGTCGCGGACCTGGGCGCCGACACCGTCACGCTGGGCGCCCTCGCCGTGCAGGACGTCGCGGAGATCGCGGCCCGGCGGCTCGGCGCCCCCCCGTCGGCGCCGCTCGCCGCGTTCTTGTTCGAGCGCGGCCGCGGGAACCCGTTCGTCACGGAGGAGACCGTCGTCGCGCTGCGCGACGCCGGCATGGTCGTGGTGGTCGACGGCGTCGCGGTCGCGACGGACACCCCGAGCATCCTCCCGGCGTCGGTCGCGGATCTCGTCGCGGCGCGGCTCGATCGGCTGTCGCCGGACATCGCGCTCTCGCTCAAGGTCGCGTCGGCGATCGGCGAGGAGATCGACCCCGCGCTGGTCGTCGCGGCCCACCCCACGGGCGTCGGGCTCGAAGCGCTGGTCTCGCAGCTCGGCGCGGCGGCGCGGGCGGGCCTCGTGCTGCGCGTGGACCCGGTGGTGCACCCCGCGGACGGCAGCGAGCCGAGCGGGGAGATCGCGTACGAGACGCGGTGGCGGTTCCGGCACGCGGTGCACCGCGAGGTCGCCTACGCCGGGATGCTCGGGGATCAGCGGCGGCGCGTACACGGGGCGATCGCGCGCGCCCTGGCCCGCCGCGCGTCCGCGCCCCCCGGCCAGCTCCTGTTCCATTGGCGGGCCGCGGGCGAAGACGCCGAGGCGGTGCGCTACGTCGGCCCGGCCGCCGAGGCGGCGCTCGGGCTCGGCGCGTGGTGGGACGCGGTGTCGGTGTTGGAGTACGGCCTGTCGATCCGGGATCTCGCTCCTGAGCAGCGGGTCGCGTGGTCGGGCAGCCTCGGCGTGGCGTGGGTCGCGCTCGGGCAGCACCCGGTCGCGCAGGGCTGCCTGGAGGTCGCGCTGCACGGCTTGGCGGCGCCGGTCCCACGCTCGGCGGCGCGGATGGCGCCGGCCATCGTCGTCGAGCTGGGCCGGCAGGTCGCGCATCGGATGGGGTTCGTCATCGGCGATCCGGCGGTGCGCGCGCGTGCGGCGGCCGCTGGCGCCGCGTACGAACAGCTCGGGTACGTCTACTACGCGCGTGGGAACACGCTGGGCGGCGTACACGCCGCGCTGCGGCTGCTCAACCTCGCCGAGGTGGGCGGTCCGTCGGCCTTGTTGGCGCGGGCGTACGCCGCGATGGCGCTCACCGCGAGCGTCCTTCCGCTGCGCGCGCTGGAGCGCTTCTACCTGGCGCGGGCGTTCGCGATCGCGGACGGGCTGGGCGACCCGGTCGCGCTCGCGTTCGTGCGGTGGATCGCCGCGATGGTGGCGACGGCGCAGGGGAAGTGGGCGGAGGCCGAGGCGATGGCCCGCGGCGCCTGCGCGGGCGCGCTCGAGTGCGGCGATCAGCGGGTGTGGGCCATGGCGGCGGGCACGCTGGCGTCGGTGGCGTACGTACAGGGGCGGCTCGACGTCGCGGCGGCGCTGGCCGACGACTTGATCCGGTGCGCGGATCGCGCGCGGGTGCCGCTGTGGCGGGCGTGGGGGCTCAACGCGCGTGGTGAGGCCCTGCTGGCGTCTGGGCAGCCCGAGGCGGCGGAGCGGGCGTGTGCCGAGGCGATGCGCATCCTCGAGCGGGAGGCCGATCGCGCCGAGGAGCTGCGGGCGCTGGGGGTGCGCGCGCGAGCGGCGCTGCGGTTGGACCACGTGCCGGACGCGGTCGCGTTCGCGCGCGCCGCGCTCGCGCTCGCGCGCACGATCGACCTGACGGCGTTCAACACGCTCGAGGGGTTCGTGGGCGCGTCCGAGGTGCTGTTGGTCGCCCACCGGCGTGGCTTGGCGTCGCGCGCGGAGGCCAAGGCGTCCGTCAGGGCGTTGGCCGCGTACACGCGTGTGTTTCCCATCGGGCGCGACCACCTCGCGCAGGCCCGGTTGGTGCTCGCCGGGCGTGAGCACGTCGCGTTGCCGATCGACGAACGCCCCGGTGCGCGCGCGGTCGCGTGACCTTGCGCGGTGGCGGTGGTGTACCCTCTCGCGCCGGAGCGTGTGTGGCCTTGGCTCCTCCTGAAGTTTGGTCGGTGGCGCTGCGCGCCGTCGAGTCGCTCGCGCTCGGTCCCGAGCTGGCGCCGCGTGCTCGGGCGCGCCTGGAGCGCCTCGTGCGCCTCGGGCCCGACGCGGCGTTCTTGCCGGTGGAGCTCCCGCTCGCCGTTGGGGAGGCGGTCGGGGCGGAGCCGTGGGTGGTGCACGCGGCGGCGGCGGTGGGGGCGCTCGTCTGGGCGGGCGCCGACCTGCTCGACGACGTCGCGGACGGGGACGTCGAGCCCGGGGTGTCGGCGTCGCTCGACACGCTGGTGGCGTGCAACCTGATGCAAGGCGCCGCGCAGCGCGTGCTCGCGCAGCTCGCGCCCCGGGTGGGCGCCGACCGGGCCGTCGACGCGATGGAGCGGCTCGCGTGCACGCTGGCGGAGATGAGCCGGGGGCAGGCGGACGATCTCACCACGCTGAGCGGGGTGGGCGCGGCGGGTCGGGACGACCCGGGCGCGGTCGGGTGGTACGACGAGGTGGTCGCGCGAAAAGCAGGCGCCGAGCTTGCGTTCTTCGCCTGGTTGCCGGCCCGCCTCGCGGGCGCTCCCCCGGCGACGTGCGACGCGTGGCTCCAGTTCGGCCGGGCGATGGGCTGCCTCGTGCAGGTGCGGTCGGACTTGTCGGGGGCGCTCACGTCGCCGTACGCGGACCTGTTGGCGGGCAAGCGCACCCAGCCCGTGCTCGTCGGGCGGTTCGTCGTCGACGAGGCCGCGCGCGTGGGCCTCGACCAGGACCTCGATCGCGCCGCGCGCGGCGACCGGGCCGCCGCCGCGCGCGCGGCCGGCGTGTTGTCCTCCGCCGAGGGGCTGTTCGGTTCGTATGTCAAGATGGAGCTGCACCGTTATCGGGCCGCGGCGGCGCTCGGGGATCTCCCTCGGACGGCTGCGATCGAGCGGGTGCTGGCCGTGCACCCGGAGTCCAAAGTGGAGGTTGTTCATGAGTAACATCCGGCGTCCGCGTCGAAACTACCTGCCGCCGGGCGTGGATCGCGAGAAGCTTCGGAAGGTGGCGGCGTACGCCCTCGCGCACCCCGAGTTCGTCGCGCTCGCGCACCGCCCCGAGTTGCTGTCGCGGGCCTTGGACCACGCCGGTCCGGATCTGCTCGCCGCGACGGGTGGGCCGCTGTCGCGCGAAGAGGTCGCGTACATCGCTGGGTACGCCGAGCTGGCGTCCGCTCGTTTGCCGCCGGATGACCTCGAGGCCGAGCTGGCGCGCATCCGGGACCCGCACGAGCCGGTCGAAGGAGGGTGAGGCGGGTCGTGACGGATCGTGTCGCGGCGTACTACGACGCCGAGACCGAGCCGTTCTACCTGAGGACGTGGGATCCGGACGACCTCCACCTCGGCTGCTTCGACAGCGCTCGGTCGCTGCGCGACGCGCTGACGCGGATGGTCGACGTGGTGGTCGGCCCCGCGGCGGTCGAGCCCGGTGAGCGCGCCCTCGACGTGGGTTGCGGGGTGGGCGGCACGGCGACCCGCCTACACGACGCCGGGTTGCGGGTGGTGGGCCTCAACGTGAGCTCGACCCAGGTTGTGATCGCGCGGGCGCGGGCCGGCGGCCGGGTTGGGCTCGAGTACGTACACGGCGACGCCGGCGCGCGGTGGCCGTTCGACGACGGCGCGTTCGACGTGGTGGTGTCGCTCGAGAGCGTGTGCCACCACCCCGACCCCGCGTGGTTCTGGCGGGAGTGCGCGCGGGTGCTGCGCCCGGGCGGTCGGGTCGCGTTCTCGGACTGGATGGCCGGCGACGACGCCGATGCGGCCGTGATCTCCGGCGTGGTGCACACCTGGCACCTCGGCGGGCTCGATCCGCTGGCCCGCGCGGTCGGGGACGCGGCGGCGGCGGGGCTGGAGGTGGTCACGAGCGGCGTCGTTCCGGGTGTCGTCGAGAACGGCGTTCGGATGCGGTCCCGGTGGCTGGCGCAGCGGTTCGCGCGCGCGGGCCGGTCGGTCGATGCCCCAGAGCGCGCCCGCCTGGACCAGCTCGACACGCTCGCGACGGCGCTGTTGGGCGGCGATCTGGTCGTCGGGCGGGTGTTGGCCCGCCGCCCGACGGCGTGACGGCGGCGGCTGGCGCGGGAGGATAGAGCGCGCGGTCGGAGGTATCGTGGCGAAGGAGCGACGGGTCGTCCCATTCCGCAAGCCGGTCAAGCGGAAGAAGCCGGAAGGGCCCGAGCCGGAGCAGGAGCCGGGCGGCGACGAGCCGGGTGAGTTCGCTCCGAGCGACTTCGCGCCTGCTCCGCCGGTCGCGGCGCCCGCCCCGAGCGGGTCGTGGATGGGCGCGCCCGCGGCCGGCGTGCTGACCGCGTTGGGCATCGCGCTCGCGTACTACACGTGGCACGCTGGGTTTCGGACGTTCGGCGGGTCGCTCGGCGCCCGGGTCGCGTTGTCCTTGATCGGGGCGGTCGGGTCGGGGTTCATCGTCGTCGCGGTCGCGCGGCGGCTCGGCTACCGCGGGTTCGGGTTCGTCGGCGCGCTGGTCGGGTTCACGCTCGGGTTGGTGCCGTGGCTCGGCTGGGCGTCGGCGCAGCGCGCGGCGGCCGACGCGGAGCTCGCGTTGTCGTCGATGTTCCGGGACGTGTCGTTCGAGGCGTTGGACGCGTCGATGGGGTTCGCGTGGCGCGAGAAGGCCGGGAAGTTGCCGCTCGCCGAGCGCCCCACGCCGGAGGGCGCGTCGCCGCCGTGGGAGGCGTGGGCGTCGGAGACGTCGTTGTTGCGCCCGCCGTCGTGGCAGGAGTGGGATCGCGGGGTGGTCGTGTCGTGGTCGACCGGCCCGACGTACGCGGTCGATGCGGCGCAGGTGTTGTTGCCGGAGGGGCTCGCCGCGGCGTCGACCGGCGAGGTGGCGTGGGTCGCGTTCGTACAGCGCGACGTGTTGCCGGACGGCGAGCGCGTCGACGTCCGCGTCGTCGACAAGCGCGGCACCCGCATCGTCGCGACGGCCACCCGCGAGGTCACCGGCACGGTGCCAGCGGGCGACGTCGCGCGGCTGGTCACCCTCGCGGCGTGCAGCGGGTACAAGGAGTCGGCCGCGTGCTCGGGCCAATGATGGAAGAAGCTGACGTCTCGCTCGGGCCGCGCGGGCTGAGCCTAAGGGTGTGCCGGTGGGGGGGCGGCGGGCCAACCGCCCTGATCCTGCACGGCTATATGGATCAGGGCGCGGCGTGGGGGCCGGTCGCCGAGCAGCTCGTCGCGCGGGGCGCGCGGGTGGTGGCGCCGGATCATCGCGGTCACGGGCGCTCTCCGGGCGCGCCCCCCGGGTTCCGGTACCACTTCTGGGACTACGTCGCCGACGTCGACGCGCTCGTGCGCGCGCTCGGCCCGGGCCCGGTCGACTTGGTCGGCCACTCGATGGGGGGCACGATCGCGGCGGTGTTCGCGGGGGCCCGCCCTGATCGGGTGCGTCGGCTCGTGCTCGTCGAGGGGCTGGGGCCTCCCGACACGCGCGCCGTCGCGGTCCAGCGGGGCCGCGCGTTCTTGGACGACCTCGCGAAGCAGCGCGGGCACGAGCCGATCGACGACGTCGCGGCGGCCGCCAAGAAGATGCGGCGGATGGCGCCTACGCTGCCCGAGGCGTCGTTGCCCGGGCTCGCGGCGCGCCTCACCGAGCCCGGCCCTGACGGCAAGCTGCGGTGGACCTGGGATCCGCTGCATCGCGTCACCTTCCCGTACCCGTTCGACGAGGTCGTGTTCCGCGCGTGGCTGGCCGAGATCACGGCCCCGGTGCTCGCGGTGCGCGGCGACGCGTCGCCGTACGGGACGTTCTCGCTCGAGAGGGCGTCTTCGATCGCGGACGTGCGGCACCTCGTGCTGCCGGGCGTCGGCCACATGGTGCACCACGACGCGCCTGGGCCGCTGGCGGGCGCGATCGGCGATTTCTTCGGTTACGAACTACCTCAGGGGTCCCCTTGATCGACGTCGACGCGCTGTCTGCCGCATTGCAGGCCGCCTCAGATGCTACCTACGCGCGGGCGCTCGGGCGCGAAGTGACGACGTTGCGGGGGCTGCGGGGGGTCCCCAACGCCGAGATCGCGCGCATCGCGAGCGAGACGTGGAAGGCGTCGCCGGTTGATCTCGACACCGACGAGGCCGC
Organism: uncultured Pseudomonadota bacterium; assembly: GCA_903897935.1. GTDB lineage: Bacteria > Myxococcota_A > UBA796 > UBA796 > CAIUDO01. The sequence goes on along the minus strand of CAIUDO010000904.1, from coordinate 722 downwards.
CCTCGGCGCGTTGTTCTCGACCTCGTTCGACGACGGGCTGCTCGCGATCGCGCTGTTGGCCACGCGGGTGTCCGATCAGCCGGCGGAGGTGTTGGAGATCGGCCTCGACTGGCTCACCCGGGTCGACGACCACCAGACGGCGGACGCGCTGGGGTGGGTGGTGCTCGGCCCGGCGGCGATGCGGGCGTCGGGCTCGGTGTTGGGGTTGCACGAGCACATCGACAAGGAGTCGCACCCCTGCGCGCGGCGGGCGATCATGATGACGGGCATGGCGCTGCTGCCGGTCCCGGTGGAGTCGGTGGCGGCGGCGGGCTTGCGCGCGCGGTTCGACACCGGCAGCCTGGCGCTGACGGACCGGGTGCACGGCGACGAGCTCGCGGCGTTGTGCACGTTGTTCTACCGGGACGACGCGCCGGCGGTCCGAAAGGCGCTGCGGCGGGTGTTGGGGGCGTGGGGGCGGCTGGAGCCGGACGCGTGCGAGGAGTGGGCCGATACGCAGCGGGGGGGCATCGCCCGGATGTTGCGGGAGGAGGTGACCGAGGTGGTGAAGCGGGCGCGGCGGAAGCTGAAGCGGGTCGAGGGCGCCGAGCCGGGCTGACGCTTGCAGGTGCGCGGCGGCGACGCCCGAGCGGGTCGCAGAGCACGGCCGCCACGATGCCGTTCGAGCCCGATCAAACGGACGTTCGATCTGGGCGAATCGTCGTAGCGGCGGTGGGCGATGT
>CAIUDO010000903.1 GCA_903897935.1 uncultured Pseudomonadota bacterium | reverse complement strand
CGCCGCCCCGCGCGAGGCCGCCCCCCGCCCGCGCCCGTTCGCCGAGCTGATCGAAGCGATCACGGCCGGCGCCGACGCGAGCGCGCTCGCGGGCATGCTCGGTCCGATCCGTAGGCGCTTCCGCGTCTTCGGGGCGCTCCGTCCCGTGCTCGAGGGCATGTCGCCGGAGCGCGCCGACGCGTGCACCCTGAGCCTGCTCGAGGCCCTGCTCGTCGTCAGCCCGCCCGAGGCCCGCATGCCGGAAGGCACCACCTTCGCCGTGCGCGCCGCTGCCGCCTGTCCGGACGGTCGGGTCGCCGCTGCCCTGCGCGGCGAGGGCGCGACGGACGCCGAGCGCGCGGTCGCCGCCCGGTTCGGCGGCGCCGGCCTCGCCGACGTGCTCCCGCTCGCGGTCGCGTTGCACCATGCCGGCCTCTCGCTCGGCCCAGTCCATCACGGCGCTTCGGGCCGTGACCGTCGGGAGCTGCCGGCGCTCGCGGATCTGGTGGCCGACCCGGGCGCGTTCTGGCGCGTCGGCGTGCGGTCCGCGCGCGGGAGCGGCGACGTCTGGCTGATCGGGGCGCTGTCGCCGGAGGGTCGCGCGATCGCGGTCCAGCTGGCGGCGGTCACCCGCCGGCCGTACGTCGCGCTCGTCGCGCCGGGCGTCGACCCGGTGCCGGGGTTGCGGTCGACGGCGTGGGACGCCGCGGGCGTCGACGCCGCGCTCGCCGAGATCGCCTCGTGGTCGACCGGGCCGTCCACCGACGAGGATGAACCCTCCGAATGAGGTAGCATGCTCCTGCTCGTCCTCGCGTGCCGCGCGCCGCCCACCCAGCCCTCGCCGAGCGAGTCCGCGGCACCCGCGCCCGAGACCGCCAGCGAGACCGGCCCGGTCGAGACGAACGTGGTCGAGACCGCGGGGACGGAGACCGGAGCGGCCCCTTCCGGGCCGGCGTGCGCGTCACCACCCGCCCGGGCCACCCCCGCGCGCGCCCTGCCGGTGGCGCTCGGCGCCCCGCGGTGGACGGCGACCGGGTGGGGCGCCCAGCTCTCCTCCCCGCGCGTCGCCGACCTCGACGGGGACGGCGCGCTCGAGGTCATCGTCGGGCACGGCGAAGAGAACGCCGACCCGCTCGACAGCAGCGGCCGCCTCACCGCGCACGACGCGTCGACGGGGGCGCTCCGCTGGGAGCTCGAGGTCGCCGAGGACCTCGTCGGCACCCCGCTCGTCGTCGACCTCGACCACGACGGCGCCCTCGACGTCGTCATCGGCGGGCGCAACGCCGAGCTCGTGCGCGTCGACGCCGCGGGGTCCCTGGTTTGGTCGTTCAACGCGACCGGGGGCGCCCGCGACGCCGGCTACTACGGCTTCGTCACGCCCGTGGTCGTTCCAGATCACGACGGCGACGGGGTCGACGACCTGCTGTTGTCCAACGGGGGCGACCCGAGCCTCGCCCCGTACGCCCCCCGGCCCACCGGTCAGCTGCTCGTCGTCAGCGGCGCGACCGGGCAGGTGCGGGTCGCGGCGCCAATGCCCGATCGGATGGAGACGTACCAGAGCGCGCTCGTCGTGCGGTTCACCGACGGCGCCCGCCCGGACGTCGTGTTCGGGTCGGGCGGCGAGACCTGGGGCGGCTCGGCGTGGCGGGTCCCCTACGACGTGCTCCTCGGCGGGTCGATCGACGACGCGGTGCCGTTGGTGACCACCGAGGAGCGCGGCCAGATCGCGCCCCCATCGGCCGGCGACCTCGACGGTGACTGCGTGCCCGACCTCGTGATCCCGGCGTGGGACGGCACGGTCAGCGCGCGCTCGGGCGCCGACGACCACGAGCTGTGGACGGCGACCCGCGCTGGGTACGAGTCGTGGACCTCGCCGACCTTCGGCTGGTTCGACGGCGACGACGTGCCCGACGTCGTCGCGTCGGCCTCGCGCGGCGTGTGGCCGATCTACGACGTCGCCACCCACCACGTCTGGTCGGGGCGGGACGGGACGGTGCTGCTCACCTTCGACGCCGGCCAGCGAGCGTCGTGCAGCCCGATCGCGGTCGACCTCGACCAAGACGGCCGCGACGAGATCCTGCTCGTAACCAGCACCCCAGACGCGCTCGGTTGGACGAGCGAGGTCGTGCGGATCGCACCGGAGCGTGGCACATGGGAGTCCATCGGGAGCGTGCACGGCATGGTCGTCGCAGCGCCATGGGCAGGTGACCTCGACGGAGACGGCACCACCGAGCTGATCGTCGCGGCGTCGGACTGGGCGGAGCCGCCGTCGTGGACCCTGACGGCCTGGTCGCTCGGCCCCACCGCAGCGCCGACCTGGGGCGCCTACCTCGGGACGAGCGGCGACGGGCAGCTCCCGCACGCGCCCACCTTCGACGGGAGCCCGTGATGATCCTGTTGCTCGCGTTGATCGCGTGCGTCGGCGACGCGCCGACCCCTGCCCCCACCCCCGCGGCGCCGGAAGAGACCGCCGCCCCCGACACCGAGCCGGTCGACACCGAGCCGGTCGACACCGAGCCCACCGAGACGTCGGCGCCCGAGCCCGAGATCTCCACCGAGGTCACCTGGGAGCTCGACCCGCCGATCAACGCCGCGGACTGCCCCGCGCACACGTACGAGGTCACGCAGCGCTTCGACCAGTCCGCCCTGCTCGGCGACGCCGAGCTCCTCGCGCCCCCGGTCTACGGGCAGGGCCCGGGCGTGTCCCTCGGAGACCTCGACGGCGACGGCTTCCTCGACGCGTTGTTCACCCCGCGCGACGGTCGGTCGGTCGGCCTGCGGAACGACGGCGCGGGCGGGTTCGTCGACGACGGCGTGTTGTCGGTCGACGGCGGGCCCATCCCAGCGGGCACCAGCTCGATCATGGCGGACCTCGACGGCGACGGCGACCTCGACGTCGTGCTCACGCGCGCGGCCGGGCTGACCGACCTCTTGCTCGTCAACGACGGCACCGGCCGCATGAGCGCCATCGACTTGCCGTCGAGCACCGGTGAGCACGTGTCCCCGTCGCTCGGCGACGTCGACGGCGACGGCGACCTCGACCTGTTCATACCGGCGTTCATCCCCGCGGAAGAGCCGTTCTCGACCGTGCTCGCCGGCGAGCGGCGCGGCGACGGGTCGGACCTCCTGATCCAGGAGGCGCCGGGTGTGTTCGTCAACGCGACGGAGCGCATCCCGGAAGAAGTACGGGACGCCGCGACGTTCACCGGGTTGTTCTTCGATCACGACGGGGACGCCGACCTCGATCTGTACCTGTCGAACGACTTCGGCCCGTTCATCATGCCGAACCAGCTCCTCATCAACGAAGGCGGCGCGTTCCGGCAGATGCTCGACTCGGATCCCGACTACTGCTGGTGCCTGCCGACGATGCAGGGGATGGGCGCCCAGATCGGCGACGTCGACGATGACGGCGACTTCGACCTGCACCTGACCAACATCGGCCAGACCTACCTCTACCTCGCGCTGGGAGACGGCACGTACGCCGACGGAGCGGTGGTCGCCGGCCTCGAACCTACGACGCGCGTCAGCAAGACCTCGTGGGGCGCCAAGTTCCTCGACGCCGACCTCGACGGGGACGAGGACCTGCTCGTCGTGATGGGGTCCCACGATCCCGCGAACCCGAACATCGCGCCGGCCCAGCCCGACGTGTACTTCGCGAACACCGGCGCCGGGAAGTTCGTCGACCACTCGTTGGGGTCGGGCTTCGACGACGACGGCATCGGGCGGGGGCTCGCCACCGGAGATCTCGACCGCGACGGGCTGCCCGACGTCGTCGTCGCGACTCAGCTCGGCGTGATCGTGCTCCGCTCGGAGGGCGGCTGCACACCCGGCGTGACCCTCACCATCGACGCCGGGCCGGGGAACCGGCAGGGTTACCAGGCGCTCGTACGGTTCACGATGCCCGACGGCAGCGAGCGGCTGCGCATGATGTCGCCGGCCACCACGTTCGGGGCGTCGGCCGCCGAGCTGTACCTTCCCGCGCCGTACGCCAGCACCGTCCCGCGGATCGAGGTCGAGGTGCCCGGGCGCGCCCCGGTCGTCTACGAGCACGTGCCCATCGGCACCCGGCTGCACGTCACGCTGTGACGCGCCGCGCCCGCGTGAGCCACGCCGCCGCGGGCGCCGACACGCCGAGGACCGCCGACAGCCACGCGACGACCACGCCTGCGATCGGCCCGAGGGCGGGCACCACCACCGCAGCCACGATCGCGAACGCCGACACCGCGCACGACCCCAGCATCATCGGGCCGACCGCGGCCGCCGGCAACGCCCCGCCGCGCGACCACCACAAGCTCACCATCGTCGTCAGGAAGATCGCCGGAAACACCGACATCATCCCGGCGAGCAAGCCGTCGTTCGCCGACGACACCGTGATCGCCGCGCCCACCGCTGCCGCCGCCAACACGCCCCGGGCGACCAACACGGGCACGCCGACCGAGCCCGCGCCCGTGCGGACCGGAGCTGGTGTGGACGTCGCGACCAGCCCGACCGCCAGCGCGACCCCGAACGGCACGAGCGCGCGCGCGACACCCGCGGACGCCGTGGCCGTCAGCGCGAGCAACGAAGCAGCCGACGCGGCCGCCCACAGCGCCAACGACCCCGCGAGGGTGCCCGCGAGCGACCACCGCGGGCCGTAGCCCGCCAGCCGGGGCGGCAGCACGCGCCACACCCACAAGAAGCCGGCGTTCACCAGCATGCCCGCCGGCACCGCGTGCATCGCCCCGACGAACGACTCGGGAGCGGCCGCCCACAAGCCCAACGACGCCGGCACGATCGTGCTCGGCATCGTAGCGAGCAAGCCGCCGGTCGCGCTGCCCCACCGCTCGATGGCCCGCGTAGCGGCGATCGCGACGACGCCCGCGAACCCCGCGGCGAGCCAGGCGTCAGGAGCGCCGGTCAGAGGCCGAGGCTCGCCTTCTTGGCGGCGGCGGTCGGCAGCGGCTCCGTCTGCTCGGTGACGTTCGCGAGGTCGCCCGAGGTGGCGCGCTCAGCGTTGATCTTGATCCAGTCACGCTGGGCGTCCGGCACGTCTTCCTCGGGGAAGATGGCCTCGACCGGACAGGCGGGCTCGCAGGCGCCGCAGTCGATGCAGTCTTCCGGGTGGATGTAGAGCATGCGGCCGTCGCCGTAGAAGCAGTCGACGGGGCAAACCTCGACACAATCGGTGAACTTGCAGTCCTGGCAGTTGCTCGTGACGACGTACGGCATGACTTCCTCCACGGGCGATCCCGACGCGCCCGAACGGGCCCCCTTATCCACCGGCGCCCGCGTCTCGTCAACCGTCCGCGCGTAAGGCGCGCAGAATGCCGGGCCGGAGCCGTGCGCCAGCGCACCGTGGCGCGCGCGGCCGTGGACCGGCGGGCGCGGTCGGATAGACCCGCCGTGCCGTGGAGGTTCGTGATGTGGTCCCAAGTCGAAGCCGCGATCGAAGAGCTGCGGCCCGTCATCGAAGCCTACGGGTTGTCGCCCACCGTCGTCGACGTGCTCGACGGTGAGGTCACCATCGGGCTGCCATCGACGGGCGCCGGGCTCGCGTTCCCCGAGAACCTGCCCGACCTGCTCGAGCGCACGCTGAAGAACGAGGTGCCGGGCGTCAAGCGGGTCGTGGTCGAGCGCCCGCCGGTCGTCACGGTGCGCATCGAGGTGGAGCCGCCGCGCCCCGAGGCCACCGCGTGCCGCTTCAAGGTCGACGCCGTGCTCGCGCCGGACGGGACGTCGTTGTACTTCGACGACGCCCGCGACGCGTCGAGCTGGCCGCTGGTCGTCGCGCTGCTCGATCTGCGCGGTGTTCGCGGCGTGATCCTGCGCGCCCGCGAGGTCATGATCTCCCGCGTGGACGACGTCGCGTGGACGGAGCTGATGCCGCAGGTCGAGGCGACGATCCGGGCGCACGTCGGGGGCGTCGCGCCGAAGCCGAAGAAGGCGGCGTCGCAGCGCACCCCGGAGGAAGACGCCGACCTGCGCGCCCGGGTCGAGCGCGTGCTCGAAGACGAGGTCAACCCGGCGGTCGCGGCGCACGGCGGCGTGATCAAGCTGCACCACATCGAGGGGGACACCGCGTGGCTGCATATGGGCGGCGGATGCCAGGGCTGTGGCATGGCCGCCGTCACGCTGCGTCAGGGCGTCGAGCGCCTCCTGTTGGCGGCGGTGCCGGAGATCACGGCGATCCGCGACGCGACGGACCACGAGGCCGGCAGCACGCCGTACTACGCGAGCTAGTTGGGCCCGCTCAGCGGCGCTCGCCCCACGACTTGATCGCCTCCAAGAACGGCGCGCCGTACCGAGACGTGCGCTGCGGGCCCATGCCGTGCACCGAGCGAAGCTCCCGCGCCGACGTAGGCAGCGCCTCGGCCATCTCCTCGAGCGTCCGGTTCGACGCCACCACGTAGGCCGGCACGTCTTCCTCGTCGGCCATCTGCTTCCGGACCTCCTTGAGCATCGCGAGCAGGTCGTCCTTGCGGACGGCCACACCCGGCCGCTGCGGGCGGTCCCGCATCAGCTTACGCGCGTGCGGCATCCGCATCCGAAACGAGGCGTCTTCCCTGCGGAGCACGGCCCACCCGGCCTTGGTCAGCGCGAGCGTCTTGTAGGTGCGCTCTTTGCCCGCCACCTTCCGCGTGGTGTAGCGCTCCTCCAGGCAGCCGGCGTCCACGAGCGCGTCGCACAGATCCGCGATCTCACCGACCGACCACGCCGGCGCGAGCACGCGGCCGTCCGCGTCGACCTTCGCGGCGAGCAGCCCGAACGTCGACAACGCGTCGAACCCGAACGCCTGCACCTTCTGCTCGCGCGAGCCGCTGAGCACCTTCGCGATCATGTCGACCGACCACGCCTCTTCGCCGCGCGCGCGCGCCATCCGCGCCACGCACGACAACACCTTGAGCACCACCTGCTCTTCGTCGGGCGACAACGCGCGTGGGGCGTCGCGCACCGGGGCCCCGGCGCGGCAGGCGTCGCAGGTCCCGCAGTCCTCGAACGGGGCTTTCTCCCCGAAGTACTCGATGATGTACCGCCGACGGCACGAGGCGCTGGTGTACGCCTCCATCTTGTCGAGCTTCTGGTACTCGCGGTTGCGGCGCTCGCGGATCCGCTTCTCATCGAGCAACAACGGCGCCGCCGGGTCGATCAGCTCGACGCCGCCGACCCGATCCGCCGCCCGCCACGCGACGTACCCCCCGGCCTCGAGCGCGCGGATCGCGCCGGTGAGCCGCTCACGGTCGACCGACAGCTCGTCGGCCCACGCCGCCGGCTGAAAGTCGAGGCGATCCCCCGGACCGACGCCGCGCGCCAGGATCAGCTCCCACACCTTGCCCCGCACGCCCGCTGGCGCCCGCCGCGGCGCTTGTGCCAGCCGCTCGATCGACGCCGCGCGGTCCGACGGCGCGATGCGCTGGATCATCCCTTCGCGGCGCAAGATAGCGAGGCACGCCTGCACGGCCCGCGCCCCCCCGTCCGACGGGACCGCGACCTCCATCTCTTCCACGCTCGCGTACACCGGGTTCTCACCGCGGGCGCGCAGCCAGTCGTACAAGCCGTGCACCCACGCTGCGGGCGGGTGCGACCCGTCGATGAAGAACTCCTGGATCTTCCGGTCCGACCGGTGGTGCAGCAGCACCGCGCGCGACATGCGACCGTCGCGGCCGGCGCGCCCGATCTCCTGGTAGTACGCCTCGACCGTGCCCGGCATGTCATAGTGGACGATCGAGCGGATGTCTCGCTTGTCGATGCCCATGCCGAACGCGTTCGTGGCGACCACGATCTGCACCTGACCGGCCATGAACGCGTCTTGCACGCGCGTGCGGGCGCCGGCGTCGAGGCCCGCGTGGTACACGCCCGCGCGGACGCCCGCAGCAGCCAGCGCGGCCGCGGCGCGGTCGACGTGCTTGCGGGTGGCGCAGTACACGAGCGACGGCCCCGGCTTGACGAGGTCGGCCAGCAAGCCGTCTTTGTGCTCGCGGCCCCCCGCCGACACCACCTCGAGGATGAGGTTCTCGCGGTCGAACCCGGTGACGAACCGGCGGCACGCCGCCGTGCCCAGCGTGCGCACGATGTCTTCTTGCACCTCGGGCGTGGCCGTCGCGGTCAGCGCGATCGTGGTCGGGTTGCCGAGCGCGGCGCGGGCGTGGCCGAGGCGCAGGTAATCGGGCCGGAAGTCGTGCCCCCACTGCGACAAGCAGTGCGCCTCGTCGATCGCGAGCAAGCGCACGTCGCACCCGCCGAGGAACGACAAGAACGCCGGCGTGAAGCGCTCCGGCGCCACGTACAACAGCGTGACCTCGCCGCGCCGGACGCGCTCGGACCGGGCCCGGTACTCCTCGGACGGGATGCTGGAGTTGAGGAACGTGGCGGCGATCCCGCGCGCGACCAGCCCGTCGACCTGGTCCTTCATCAGCGCGATGAGCGGCGACACCACCACCGTGACGCCGCCGCGCATCAGCGCCGGGATCTGGTAACAAACCGACTTCCCGCGACCGGTGGGCATGACGACGAGCGCGTCGTTGCCGTCGGCCACGTGCTCCACGACCTCGAGCTGCCCCGGCCGGAAGGTCGGGTACCCGAAGCGCTCTTGGAGGGTCTGGACGGCTCTGCGCGACGTAGCGGACATGCCCGCGTCAGGTACCGCCGCTTGAATCGCAGGGCCACGCGGGCGCGCCCACCGACCCGGCGCGAGTTCCGCGATCAGTCCCGCTCGGCCCGCCGCTCCCGCGCCAGCAGGTCCCGGAGCGCGAGGGTGACGGGCTTGCCCTCGAACAGCAGCGCGTGGACCTGCTCGGTGATCGGCATCTCGACGCCGATACGCTGCCCGAGCTGGCGCGCCGACCGCGCCGTCGACACGCCCTCGGCGACCTCGCCGATCTCGGCCAAGATGTCGTCGAGCGCCTTACCTTGCCCCAACGCGAGCCCGACGCGCCGGTTGCGCGACAGGGCCCCGGTGCAGGTGAGCACGAGGTCACCGAGGCCGGCGAGGCCCATCATCGTGAGCGGGTTCGCCCCGCGCGCGACCGCGAGGCGCGTGATCTCCGCCAAGCCGCGCGTGATGATCGCGGCGCGGGCGTTGTTCCCGAGGCCAAGTCCGTCGCAGACGCCCGTAGCGATCGCCATCACGTTCTTCAGCGAGCCGCCGATGCACACCCCCGCGACGTCCTCGGTGTGGTACGCGCGAAAGGAGTCCCCGTGAAACGCCGCTGCCGCCGCGTGGGCGGGCGCCTCCTGCCCCGCGACGACCACCGCGGTCGGCTGCCCGCGCGCGACCTCGAGCGCGAACGACGGGCCGTACAGCATCGAGACCTGGCCCGTCCCGCCGAGGACCCGCGACGACAGCTCGTACATCGTCTCGAGGCGCTCCTCCTCGATGCCCTTCGTCGCGACGCACACCGGGACCCCAGCCGGCAACGACGGCGCCGCCGCCGCCAGCACGTCGCCGAGGCCGTGGCTCGGCACCACCGGCACCACCAGGTCGGCCGCGTGGACCGCGCGCGCCAGATCGTCGACCGCGACGAGCCCGGGCGGCAGCACGATCTCGGTCAGGTAGCGGGGGTTGCGGCGCGTGGTGTTCATCACCGCGCACCGGTCCGGGTTGCGGTCCCACAGCGCGACCTCATGCCCGATCCGCGCCAGATGGACGGCCAACGCCGTGCCCCACGACCCAGCCCCCAGAACGGCCACGCGCATCCTCACCTCCTCCCCGAGGGTACCGCGAGCCGGGGCGCGGCGCGTTACCCGGACGCTGGGGGGACGATGCTGCTGGCGGTCGCCGTAGCGCGGGCGGGCCGCATGGAGCCGACCTGGACGACGGTCCACCTCGCGAAGGTCGCGTTGGCGCGAGGCCATCGCGTCGCGTTCGTCGAGCCGGGCGACTTCCGCGTGGTCTCCGGGCGGTGCATGGCGCGCGCGTGGTTGTTGGACCGTCCGGTCGAGGCCGGCGCGTCGATCGTCGACGCGCTCGCGAACCGGGCGGCGCCGCGCGCGGTTGTCGACGTCGCCGACATCGACGTGCTGCTGCTGCGCATCACCCGCCCCGATCCGCGGATCCTCACGTTCGCACAGATCGCCGCCCAGGCCGGCGTGAGCGTCATCAACGACCCCGCGGGCGCGCTGCTGGTCGGTCACAAGGGCTGGCTCGCCGCGCAGCCGGGCGCGCCGGTGCCGCCCACCCTCGTGACGACCCGAAGCGGCGACGCGGCCATGTTTGGGGGGCGGTTCGAGCACGTCGTGGTCAAGCCCGCCCGCGGCCAGGGCGGCACCGCGGTCGCGCGGGTGGCCGGCGACGACACGCGCGGCATCGAGCTCGCGTTCCAGTCGGCCGCCGCGATGGGCGATGGGTACGTCGTCGTGCAGCGGTACGTCACCGGCACCGGAGATGTGCGCGCGGTGTGGCTCGACGGTGAGGTCATCGGCGGCTACCGCCGGGTGCCCGCCGAGGGAGAGTTCCGTCACAACCTCCAGCGGGGCGCCACCGCCGAGCCCTGCGAGATCACGCCGGGGCAGCGCCGCGCGATCGGCATGTTGTCCCCTGCGTTGTCGCGCAACGGCATCCGGCTCGCCGGCATCGACGTGATCGGCGAGACCATCATCGAGATCAACGCGCTCAACCCCGGCGGGGCGTTCCACGCCGATCGCCTCAACGGCACCGCTACCGCCGAGATCGTCGTGCGTGGCCTCGAGCGGGGCCGGGTTGCGCGGGGCCAAGCGCGCGATATCGACCCCGACCGCGTGGCCGGTCGGCCGGACCACCCCGAGGTGCCGACATGACGTCCCCCCGTCCCCTGGGCAAGAAGCAAGTCGTCGAGCTGATCGCACGGGGCGAGTCCCTCGGCGCCTACGACATGCGTGGTCTCGATCTCGCCGGCGTGTGCTTCGACGGGACGGACCTGCGCGAGGCCAAGCTCGGCGACTGCAACCTCTCGCGCTGCACGTTCCGCGGCGCCGACATGCGGTTCGCGTCGTTGTGGCACGCCGACTGTAAAGACGCGGTGTTCGACGAGGCGATCCTCGAAGAGGCCGACCTCGACTACAGCAACCTCGACGGCTGCTCGTTCCAAGGCGCGCGCATCAAGAAGGCCATCTTCCCGCTCGCGAAGCTGCCGCTCGAAGCGATCCAGGACAGCGTGCGCACCGGTCGGAAGGTGAAGATGGAGCGCACCCAGCTCAACGACGACTGATCCTGCCTGCAGTTCGGAACCAAACGCGCGCGCTGGGGTCTGACCCCTACGGAGACCACGAGGATGTCGCTGACCGGACCCTCGGACACCGAGCTGGTCAGCAGGTTCAAGGGAGGAGACCGCGGTGCGTACGCCGAGATCGTCCGCCGCTACCAGCACAAGGTCTACACGCTGTGCGTGCGCTGGTTGGGCGACGAGGCGGTCGCGGAGGAGGTCGCTCAGGACGTCTTCATCGCTTTATTCCGCTCACTCGCTGACTTTCGCGGTGACTCCCAGCTCTCGACGTGGATCTACCGGGTCGCGATCAACCACTGCAAGAACCGCCGGATCTACCGGATGCGCCGAAAGGTCGACCAGCACGACTCCATCCACGGAAGCGCGGACGACGACGATCGCCCGCGGGACCTCGTCGACGGCAACGCGCCGGCCACCGACGCCGGCGTGTTCCGCGACGAAGCGGCGGTGCTCGTGCAGCAGGCGCTCGGCGACCTCGACGACGAGCAGCGGCAGATCGTGGTCCTGCGCGACGTCGAGGACCTGTCGTACGAGGAGATCGCCGATCTGCTCGAAGTCCCCCGCGGTACAGTGAAGTCGCGGCTTCATCGGGCCCGCGCCCAGCTCGCCAAACTGCTGCAGCGCCGCGTGCGCATCGAGGATCTGCTCTGACCCAGCCCCACCGGCACGCCGACGACGATCGGCTCAGCGCCCTGCTCGACGGCGAGCTCTCGCCCGCCGAAGAGGCGGAGCTGCGCGCGGAGCTGGCGTCGGACGAGGAGCTCGCGGGCGCGTTGGCGTCGCTCGACGGGGCGGTGCGGCTGGTCCGTAAGCACGGCCCGATGCGCGCCCCCGACGCGTTCCTCGACCAGGTGTTGGCCGCGGTCGCGCACGAGCCGATGCCGGTCGCGGCGCCGCCGTGGTGGCGTCGGCCGTTCGGGGTGCCGCTGGAAGGCCTGATGTTGGCGGCGACGGCGCTGATCGTCGTTGGAGTCGCGTTGACGTCCGGCGGCGACGCCGAGCAGCACCCGGCCGCCTGGAACCCGCCCGCGGGCGGCGCGGCGCCCGCCGAGGAGGCCCGCCCAGCCGCGGCGCGCGTGAAGAGCCCGTACGCAGCGGAGCCGCTGCCCACGGCGCCGGCGAAGTCGGCGGTGCCGGCGGCCGCGACGTCGAAGGACATGGTCGTCCCTTCGACGGAGGCCGGCAAGGAGTGGGCGGAGGGCGCGGCGGGCACCGAGGGCGCCAACGAGGCCCCGACGGCCCCGGTGGTCGCCGATCCCGCGCCGGGGGCCGGCGACGCGCCGCAGAAGTGGAGCACGGCTGGCTACCACTACGTGGTGCACGCCTCGGATCCGGCGGCCTTGGCGCAGCTTCAGCGCCTGACGGCCCGGCACCAGGGCGCGTTGACCGACGCGAGCGGCGCGGTCGTCACGGCGGGAGAGATCGACGGGAGCAGCGCCATGCTGACCGTCACGTTGCCCAACGACGAGCTGCTCGCGTTCGGCGATGATCTGCGCGCGCTCGGGCTCGTCGAGGAGCACCTCGCGGAGCCGACGCTGTACCCGGGCTCGGAGATCCCGGTCACGATCGAGCTTCGGGTCGCGCCGCCGGTGCTGCGGCCGTTGATCGAGAAGAAGGCGACCAAGGAGTAGCGGATCGCGCTCGCGATTAGAGCTACTCCCTCGCGTTTGGCGCGAACCGCCCGAACAGGGGTCAGGTCGATCACATTCGTTCGGAACGCCGCCTCGGCCCAAGAGCAGGCGTTCGTCCACCGCATCAGGCCGACCGCCCACACAGGGGTCAGGTCGATCACTTTCG
>CAIUDO010000902.1 GCA_903897935.1 uncultured Pseudomonadota bacterium | reverse complement strand
CCGTCCGTCCGGGCCGCCACCCGACCGGCACTTCGTGCACGACGTCGGCGTTCGGAGCCTCCTGCAGGCGGACGATGTGGGGCCCGACCAGGCGCGGCGCGAACACCGCAGCGACCGCCAACGCCCACACCGCCGCGCGAACACCGACATCACGCCGGTTGTGCGTCTCCAGACCGACGGGCGCCAGCGCCACCCCGAGCGCGAGCCCGACGAGCAGGCCCCCGAGGTGGGCGAGGTTGTCGGTGTCCTCGTTGGTGAACCCGGAGATGAACATCAGCACCATGTACGGCAGCATCGCGAAGCCGAACCGCAGGCGCGCCCGCTCCGGGAGCAGGTGCGGGAACCGCAGCCCGAACACGACCGCCGCCGCGATGAGCCCGAACACCCCGCCCGAGGCCCCAATCGACGGCGCGCCGGAGGTGGTGAACACCGTCGAAAGCACCGAGCCGCCCAGCACGGCGCCGACGTAGACGGCCACCATGTTGCGCCAGCCGTACGCACGCTCGACGCTCCAGCCCACGTACGCGAGCCAGATCATGTTGAACAACGCGTGCAGCCACTCGGTCTGCAGCACGCCCATCGTCAACAGCCGCCAGCCTTGCCCGTCCTCGAACACCAAGGACGGGTGGGCTGCGAGGGCGTCCACCAGCGACGCCCGGATCGGCCCGAGCCGCGCGAGCCAGAACAGCCGGATGTTGATCCCGACGATCAGCGCGGTCGCGAGCGGTGGCCCGGCGTGCTCGTACCGGCGGGTCCACTCGGCCGCCGGGTCGTCGCGCAGCGACGTGTACAGCTCGATGCTCGACGCGACGCGCCACGCGTCGCCGGTGAGGGTCGCCTCGCGGATCAGGGCGTCGTCAGGCACCCGTCCCGCACGAACCCTCGCTTCGAACTCGTCCCACGAGACCTCGGTCTCGTCCTCGCCGAGGCGGATGAACACCGACATGACGGTAGCCTCACCGCCCACGCCATCCGCGGCAACACGCAGGCCCACACCAAGATACGACGACGACGGAGGCGCTGTGGCCCACCCGTCTATCGTCGACGCCTGCACCAGCCTGCCGATCTTTCCGCTCCCGCGCGTCGTGCTGCTGCCCGGCGAGGTCCTGCCGCTCCACGTGTTTGAGCCCCGTTATCGAGCCCTGGTGGCCGCCCTCACCGAGACGCCCTGGGCGCCCGATCGGGCGCTGCTCGACGACCACGACGACGCCACGCTGCCGCCGACCCGCTTGTTCGGCATCGCCACCCTCACCGACCGCGAAGACACGGTGCCGGGCCAGGGCTCGCGCGGGATCGACCCGATCTATCGTGAGATCGGTGTCGGTGCGCTCGTGCGGTGCGAGCCCCACCCCGACGGTCGATCGGACATCCTGGTGCTCGGCCTGGCGCGCGCCTCCGTCGTCGAGGAGATCGCCGGCGACGAGCCGTTCCGCCGGGTGCGCGCGTCCGTCCGCGAAGACGACCACGCCGGCCTCGGAGAGGCCGTCCGCCGGCTCCGCCAGGTGCTGAACTCGTTCTGGCCCGCCGAAGCCACGTCGATCCCGGACCTCGAGCTCGCGCGCCGCGCGGTAGAGCGCCTCGCGAGCACGCCGGCGCTGCGCCGCGCCTGCCTCGCCGAGGATCGTGTCGCCCGCCGCGTCGACCTCGTGCTGGCACCGCTGCTCGAGCGGCTGGTCGAGCTCCACGCGGGCCCGCCCGCCGACGCGTGATGGATCGCGCCGCGGTCGAGGCGCTCGCGCGCGCGAACGGCTTCGATCGTGTGCGTGTCGCCCGGGTCGGCCCCGAGGCCCCCGACGCCGCGGCGTTCGATCGCTGGCTCCACGCCGGCCACCACGCGACCATGGGCTGGATGGCCCAACACCGCGAGGCGCGCCTCGACCCGTCGACGCGCCTCGCTGGCGCACGTTCGGCGTTGGTGCTCTCGATCGCGCACCACCACCGCCGCCCGCCCGATCCGGGCGGGCTCACCGGCATGGTCGCCCGCTACGCGTGGGGCCGCGACTACCACAACCTCGTCGGCCGCCGCCTGCGTAAGCTGCGCCGCGCGCTGGACGACGCGGGCGTGCCATCGTGGGGCGGCGTCGACAGCGCGCCGATCCTCGAGCGCGCCTGGGCGCGCGCGGCGGGCACCGGCTTTCAAGGGAAGAACACGCTGATCATCAGCCCGGGCCGCACGTCGTACTTCTTCCTCGCGGTGGTGTTCGTGCCGCTGGACCTCGCCCCCGACGCGCCGGTCGGGGACCATTGTGGCCGATGTACGCAGTGCATCTCCGGGTGCCCGACCCGCGCGTTTCCGTCGCCGTGGGTGCTCGACGCCAACCGCTGCGTCTCCTACTGGACGATCGAGGCCGACACCATGCCGCCGCCCGAGCTGCGCGCCGGCTTCGGGCGCTGGGTGTTCGGGTGCGACGTCTGCCAGGAGGTGTGCCCACACAACCACCACCCCGACGACCCCGACGAAGACGACCTCTTGCCCCGCCACGCGTGGCTCGACCTCGCGGCGACCATCCTTACGCCCGACGATCAGCTGGTCCTCCGCACCACCGGCACGCCGCTGCGCCGCGCGGCGCCGCGCCGCCTCAAGCGCAACGCGCTGGTCGTGCTCGGCAACCTGGCCCGAACCGAAGCCGGCCTGCTCGGCCGCGACGCCGCGCTGGCCGCGGTGCGCCACGCCCTGACCCACGACGCGCCTGTCGTCCGGCAAGCGGCGGTGTGGGCTTCGGCCCGCTTCGACGGCGGGATCCCGGCCTCGGACCCCGACCCGCACGTGGCCGCCGAGATCCGGCGGTGCGCGGACACGCCGCCCGGTTTGTGATAGCCAAAGCCGGAGAGGAGCCGATGCCGTCGCCCGCCCGAATCTTGTTGCTCATCGGCGCCGCGTGCTTGCCCGCGGCGGGCGGCTGCGGCGTCGACTGCGGCTCGCCGTCCCAAGTAGACGGGCGGTACGCCGTCTTCGCAAACGCGTTGGAGATCCGCGAGGTCACGAACGAGGAGAACTTCCCGTCGTACGAGTCGCCCGGCAACGGCTGGTCGGAGTGGATCCTCACCTGGGACGAGCTGTTGCAAGACGAGGTGCTCGTCGACAT
>CAIUDO010000901.1 GCA_903897935.1 uncultured Pseudomonadota bacterium | reverse complement strand
GTTCAGCGGGCGCTTCTGGTTTTTCGCTCCTCGACGGCGGCGTCCACGGTCGGCGCCCGGTAGCGCAAGCCATCAACCATCGACCGCCCCCCTCGATGGTCCCCCGAGCTCGCGGGTCATCCACGCCGCCGCGAACGCGACGAACCCACGCGCGTCGAGCAGCTCGGCCGAGCAGCGCCCGACCGGGCCGATCCCGACCGCCCCAGACGCTCGATAGTCCCAGAAGATCTGGGGGAAGTAGTCTCCGTGCGGCCAGACCGCGATGCCGTCGGTGTCGTCGAGGCTCTCGATCCACAGCTCGCCGGTGTCGGCGCGCACGTAGCGACGTCGCACCCGCACCTTGTCCGGCACGTCCGCCAGGTACTCGGCATAGTGCGTGAGGGTGACCGTGTCAGGGTTCGCCCCGAGCCGCAGCACCTTGCCACCGATCGTAGTCAATCGCTCCAGAACCGAGCCCGGTCCATGGTAATCATGCAGCGGCGTTGGGTTGAGCAAGACCTCCGCCGCGGGGCCGAGCGCCGCGAACCGGTCCGCCGGGTGGTCGTTGACCAGCACCCCCGGGTACGTGCGAAAGACCTCGGCGAGCACGCCCATGTCCTCGACGTCAACCGGGGAGGTGCGCGCGTCGAACGGCTCGTCTTCGTCGGCGCTGAGCACCATCAGGAGCGTACCGCCCGGCCCAACCGCGGCGCGCTGGGCGTCGATGACCCCGACCGCGCCGCCCTCGACCGGACCGACCGCGCGCAGGCTCGCGTGCGTCATGATCACGTCCCCGGGGCGCACCCCGAGCGCGCGGAGCTGCGCGCACAGCTGGTCCGGCGTCATCATCAGGCGCTCCGCTTATGGCCGAGGAACAACAGCCGAGGCGGCCGGTCCTCCTCCGTGGTCTCCTCGACGACCTCGACCGAGAAGCCAGCCGCTTCCAGGAGTTCCGTCCACGTGTGCAGCGGAAACAACCCGAACTCGTGGCGCTCGTACCGGGTCTGCATCACGCCGTCAGGTGCGCGCAGCAAGAAGCTGTAGTGCACCACGGCGCTCGTCTGTGCTGGATCGTGAGGTTCGGACCACTCCAGGTACCGCGCGCCTCGCCCGTCTTCGGCGTCCGACCCGCCGGCGTCCGTAGCGGGTGCGTAGCGCTCCGCGACGTGGTCCGGTACGAACAAGGCGAGCCCGCCTGGCGCGAGGTGGCGGTGCGCCGTCGCGAACGTTGCGGCGAGATCGCGCGCGGTCGTCATGTAGTCGATGGCGTCGTGCGCGAACACGACGTCGAACGTGCGCCCGAGGTCGAGGTCGCGCATGTCGCCGACGACGTGGGCGCACTCCGGGTTCGTCGCCGCCGAGACCTCGAGCATCGCCGCGCTCACGTCGGTGAGGGTGCACGCGTAGCGCCGCTTGAGGTACCACGCGACGTGGCCGCCGCCGCTGCCGAGCTCGAGCAGCCGAGCGGCGCGTGGTCGGTGGCGCTCGATGACGTCGTGGATCAGCGACGCCTCCTCCTCGTACTCGTCGAGCGGGGAGATCAGCGGCCACCAGGCGGCCAGCTCTCGGTAGAAGACGTTCATCGTTGGCTCCTCGCGTATCGGCGCTGACGCGCGCGGTGGCTGCAGCCCTCGTAGCAGAACCTACGTCGGCCGTGGTCCTGCACGAAGAACATGGTACAACCTGGACCTTCGCATTGGCGAATCGGGTCGGGGCCGGTCAACACCTCGACGCACGACGTGGCCACCCGCGCCGCCGCGCCGCCGCGAAACGTGACCGCGCTCGACGCGGCGGCGCCGACGACGCGGAGGCTGATCGACGCGTGCGCCTCGGCGGCGTGCCGATTGACGACGCTCACCGCCTCAGGATCCAGGCTCGACCCATCGATCTTGGCGACGAAGAGCGCGCGCACGGCGGCACGCAGCTCGGTGAGCGCCGCCACGTCTACGTGCGCGTCGCCCCCGACGACGAGCGACGCCCACCGGCGCGCGACCTCGACGTTGGCGAGGAAGTCGTGCGCCGACGGGCCCTCGCCGTACCACGTGTTCGCGAGCTCGATCGCCGGGGGCTCGCCGAGCAGGGGGAGGTCTTCGTCCATGCGGTGACGGTAACACGATTCATTTACCGTCACCGCGCCGCGGGGAAAAAAGGACGACGGTGTCGGTGAAACCGCGCCGGCGCGCCACCCTTCGGTCTGGATGTACCAAAGGAGGTGCCCGTGTCGCTGTTCTTGCTCTTGTTGCTCGCTCCGTCCGCCGAAGCCGCCATCCTCACCGTCGACTGCACAGGGATCACGCCGTACAGCACGATCGGCTCGGCCGTCGCGGCCGCGTCTCCGGGCGACACGATCGTGGTCCACGCGTGCACGTACAACGAGAACGTGTCGATCTTCGGCATGTCCGACCTTCACTTGGTGGCCGCCGACGCGGTCGCGGGGCCGACTGGGGCGTACGGCGCTGGCGTCGGCGCGACGTTCACGCCGACCGCCATCATCGACGGCGCCGGCCTCCCGGGGGAGTGCGTGTCGGTGGAGTCGAGCGCCACCATCGGCATCACTGGGTTCTACATGCGGAACTGTTTGTCCGGCATCCTTGTCGGCTCCTCCGCTGACGTGACCGTGCACGGCAACCGCCTACAGAACAACGACTTCGCCGGCTACTTTGAGTACGGGAGCCGGGGCAACACCGTCACCGGCAACCTCTCGGTCGGCAACGACTACGGCGTGTACATCGAGGTGAGCGACAACCTGCTCATCGCGGACAATCGGGTCTCGGGGAGCAGCGCCGACGGGATGCTGCTCGCCGGGTCGAACGTCGGCGTGATCAACAACCAGGTCGTCGGCAGCGGCTACGAGGGCCTCCACGTCGTGTTCGGGAGCGACATGAGGCTCCTGCGCAACCGGACCACCGGCAACAACCTCGTCGGGGGCAGCGCGAACCTGATGATCGAAGGGGGCTTGTCCGACATCGACGCGGCGGGCAACCAGACGGCGGGCAGCCTCGTCGACTTGTCGGCGTCGGACCTGGGCGACAATCTGTAACGGCCAGCGGAGCCCGCCCGGTGGTGCGCGCTACCCGCGCCGCGCGCTGACGGGCCGCCCCGCGTCCGAGCGTTCCCCAGGATAGCCGTCAGCCGGGGGTCTCGTGGAGCTCTGGCTCGGCTTGCGGCTCGTCAAGCTCGTCGCGTTGGGGTGGTTGGCGGCGGGCGTCGCGCTCGCCGCGGGCCACCCGCGCCGCGCGGAGCGATCGAGGAGCGCTCTTTGGATCGTGACGCCGGCGATGTGGGTCGCGTGGCTCTGCGGGTACGGGCTGCTCGTCGTCGGCGGGCGCACCATGCTCGAGCCGTTCGTGCCGGCGTCGCTGGCGGCCAGCGCGGTCGCGCTGGTGGGCGCGCTCGGCGCCTCGGCGCGCCCGGATCCGGGCCGCTTCGCGCGGGCGTTGGGCCCCGCCGGGCTTGGCGCCGCGGCCGCGGTGATGGTGGCCCGTGATCAGCCTCCCGTGGCTCTCGCCGTCGCCGCCGTGGTCGGCGCGCTGCTCGGCGGCGGCCTCGTGTTCGGGTTGCCAACCGTTTCGCCCGATGACGAGCCGCCGCCCATCGCGAGTGTTCGCGCGTGGTTCTTGTGGATCGCGCGGCTCGAGGGGCTGTCGTTGATCCTCCTGATGGGGGTCGCGATGCCCCTCCGGCGCGCGCTCGGCGTGCACCTCGACGGCGGCACCGGCGCCCTCGGCTGGGCCCACGGCACGCTCTGGATCGTCTACCTGGTCGCGCTGTACACGGCCGCGCGCGCGCTGCGGTGGTCGGCGCGCGACGTCGTGCTCGCGTTCGTCGCCTCGTTGTTGCCGTTCGGCACCGTCGTGTTCGAGCGGTGGCGCCTGCGCGACGGGGCGTGAGCATCGTTGGGTTGCTCGGGTTTGAGCGCGCGCGCCGTTCGGCGTAGGTAGAGCGGCGAGAGGGGAGCGATGCTCGGCCTGTTCGATCGCACCGACGAGTGGAGAGAAGCCCTCGCGAAATGGGAGGGAATTCCACAATCACCGCCCAAGGAGTACCGGAAGCGCCGCCGCGGCTTCAAGGTGATGAAGAACAACTTCTTGGAGAAGTACTTCGCCACGTCCCATTGGGTGATGCCCGGTGTGTGGTTCGTCCCCGTGATCGCGGCGTGCGTGTACGCTGCGCTGACGATCCACGGCTTGTCTCCGGTCAAGACGAGCGTGTTGTTCGTCGTCGGCGCGCTCGGCTGGACGTTCGTGGAGTACTTGCTGCATCGTTGGTTGTTCCATCTGCCGCCGTCCAAGCACCCGACAATCAAAGAGATCCAATACATGTTGCATGGGTACCACCACGATTTCCCGGACGATCCCGGGAGACTGGTGGCGCCTCCGGTGCTGTCGTGGCCGATCGCGGCGCCGCTCGCGCTTCTGTACGTGATGCTGTTCGGCGACAGCTGGGCGGCGTTGTTCGGGGGCACCGTCGCTGGGTACCTCGGCTACGACTGGATGCACTACTACACCCACCACGCCGTCCCCAGGAACCCACTCGGTAGGTTCATGCGTCGCTTTCACCTCGAGCACCACTTCAAGCAGGCGCACAGCCAGTTCGGATTGTCGAGCCCGCTCTGGGATCTGCTGCTCGGCACGTTCTGGACGACCAAGGCGCTCAAGACCAAGGACGCCTGGGGCGCCGGCGACGAGGGCTAGCTAGCTGGCGCGCGGGAGCGCCGTGTTAGCGTGGCGCATGTTGTTCTTGGAACATGTCGCGTCGGGCAAGCCCATCCGATTCGCGCTCCGGGAGGGGGTCAACGTCGTGGGCCGCGCCCCCGACGCGGACGTGCACATCCAGAACCCGAGCATCTCGCGGCGTCACGCGGAGATCACGGTGCACCCTGGGCTCGTCGCGGTGCGCGACCTGAGCAGCCACAACGGCACGCGGCTGAACGGCGTGCGGGTCACCGATCCGGCGCCGCTCGCCCCGGGCGACGAGCTGCGGCTCGGCGACGTCGTGGTGTTCGTTCGGGCCGCGAAGCCGGCGTCGGTCAGCCCACAGCGGGTGCTGGGGCTCAACAACGAGCCCGCCCGCACGATGATGCTCACCCCGAGCGCAGCCGACGCGTTGGATCCGATGGCGCGCCGGCTCGCGATCCTCCTGCGGGTGGGCGAGCTGCTGGCGCAGCCTGGGCGCGACGATCGCCTGCAACAGCGCATCCTCGAGCTCGCTGCCGAGATCCTGCCCATCGATCGCGCGGTGCTGCTGGCGGTCGGCGACGACGGCTCGCTCAGCGTGTCGGCGTCGATCTCCGGCAGCGCGTCGACGGACCGGCCGTACAGCGAGAGCATCGTGCGATTCGTGGTCGAGAAGCGCGTCGCGGCGCAGTTCGACGACGCGCAAGCGGACGAGCGGCTCGGGAGCGCGATGTCGCTGGTCGCGCAGTCCATCCGCTGCGCCATGTGCGCGCCCCTCGTCGTCGACGAGCGCATCCTGGGCGTGCTCTACGTCGACAATCGGCTGTCGGCGCACAGCTTCGAGCCGGCCGACCTGGAGCTGCTCGCCGGGTTCGCGAACCAGGCGGCCATCGCGGTCAACAACGCGGCGCTCCAGCAGCAGGTCAAGCAGGCCGCGGTCCGACAGAGCACGTTCGAGCGGTTCTTCCCGCCGGCGACCGCGGCGCGCCTCATCGAGAGCGGCGGGGACCTCGGCGTGCAGGAGCTGTTCGTCACCGCGTTGTTCAGCGACATCTCGGCGTTCACCGCGATGTCGGCGTCCATGGCGCCCGCCGCCGTAGTCGCGTTGTTGCACCAGTACTTCCCGCCGATGGCGCGCATCGTGTTCGAGAAGGAGGGCACGCTCGAGAAGTACATCGGCGAC
>CAIUDO010000900.1 GCA_903897935.1 uncultured Pseudomonadota bacterium | reverse complement strand
CCCGGCACCCCCGAGATCTGCGACGGCGTCGACCAGGACTGCGACGGCCTCATCGACGAGGGCACCGAGTGCTACGACGACGACGGCGACGGCTACACCGAGCTCACCGGCGATTGCTCCGACGGCGACGCGTCGGTGAACCCCGGCCAGGCCGAGGTGCTCGGCAACGGCGTCGACGACGACTGCGACGGCACCGTCGACGACGCCGCCGACGACCCCGACGGCGACGGCTACCTCGCGTCCGCCGGCGACTGCGACGAAGGCCAAGCCGACACCCACACCGGCGCCCCCGAGCTGCCGGACGGCCGGGACAACGACTGCGACGGAAT
The DNA here is from genome assembly GCA_903897935.1 of uncultured Pseudomonadota bacterium. Taxonomy (GTDB): domain Bacteria; phylum Myxococcota_A; class UBA796; order UBA796; genus CAIUDO01. Next base: position 6,521 of record CAIUDO010000900.1, on the reverse strand, counting down.
CATCGACGAGGGCACCAACCAGTACGACGACGACGGCGACGGGTTCTCCGAGGAAGCCGGCGACTGCAACGACGCCGACGCGACCATCCACCCCGGCGCCGACGAGTTGTTCGACGGCGTCGACAACGACTGCGACGGCCTCGTCGACGAAGGTGGCCCCCGCACCGACGACGACGGCGACGGCTACACCGAAGAGGGCGGCGACTGCGACGATCGCGACGACGGCGTGCACCCCGGCGCGCCCGAGGTCATCAACGGCGTCGACGACGACTGCGACGGCGAGGTCGACGAGACCACCGGCGACGCCGACCTCGACGGCTTCACCGTGGCCGACGGCGACTGCGACGACGGGAACGGCTGGGTCAACCCCGACATCACCGAGATGTGCGACGAAGTCGACAACAACTGCGACGGCGCGATCGACGAAGGCTGCGCCGACCTCGACGAGAAGCCCGTCACCCCGTCCGCGTGCTCGTGCGACACGCGCGCCTCGATGGCCAGCGGCGCCGCGGGCGCGTGGGCCGTCGCGCTGTGGGCGCTGCGGCGCCGCCGCAGCACCGCCTCCCCGAAGTCCGCTTGGAGCGCCCGATGACCCGCGCCTCACCTCGCACCCTCGTGCTCGTCGCGTTCGCCGCTGGCTGCGCCAGCGACATCGCGGTCACCAAGATCGACCCCGAGATCTCGGTCTCCCCGATCGTATCGGATCTGGGCGCGGTGCCCGTCGGCGCCGAGGTGCCGTTCCAGATCCAGGTCGACAGCATCTCGGGCGGCGACGTCCAGATCCGCTCGGTAGACGTGCTCAACGTCGACGGCTCGTTCTTCGAGTACGTGGGCCCGGACTCGGTCACCGTCCCGTCCGGCGAGTCGGTCCAGCTCGATCTCGTGTACCGCCCCACCTCCGCCGGCTGGCACCGCGCAACCGTCACGGTTGGGTCCGACGCCAAGCAGAGCTCGATCCAGGTCGACGCGCGCGCGCAGGCGATCGAGCTCGATCTGTTCGCGTTCCCGTCGTTGCTCGACTTCGGCGTGGTCGAGGTGGGCGACACCGCGAGCCGCGTGCTCACGCTGCAGAACGACGGCACCGTCGACGTGCCGATCGACGATTGGGGCGTCGCCAACCCGGGCTTCGCGGTCGGGTCCCCGATCCCGGTCACCGTCCCGGCGGGCGCGCGGGTCGAGATCACCGTCACCTACACCGCGCCCGACCCCGACCCGGCCAACGACGGCCTCGTGCTGGCGAGCGGCGCCGCGTTCTTGCCGTCGGTCGGCCTGCGGGCCAACGACTGCGAAGGCGGCGACCCGGCCGCGTACGACGTCGACGAAGACGGCTACACCACCTGCGGCGGCGACTGCGACGACAGCACCGACGCGGTCCACCCCGGCGAGCCCGAGGTGTGCGACGGCCTCGACAACGACTGCAGCGGCGGCCGGCCCGACGAAGGCACCGAGTGCTACGACGACGACGGCGACGGCGCCACCGAGCTCGACGGTGACTGCAACGACGGCGACCCCAACGTGTCGCCGGGCACCGCCGAGGTGCCGGCCAACGGCGTCGACGACGACTGCAACGGCGAGGTCGACGGCGGCGCCGAAGACGTCGACGGCGACGGCTACTCGCCCAGCGCAGGCGACTGCGACGACCGCGACGCCACCGCGTTCCCCGGCGCCCCCGAGCTGGTCGACGGCGTCGACAACGACTGCGACGGCACCATCGACGAGGGCACCGTCAACTACGACGACGACGGCGACGGCCAGACCGAGCTCGCGGGCGACTGCAACGACGCCGACGCGCTGATCTACGCGGGCGCGACCGAGCGGTCCGACTGGAAGGACAACGACTGCGACGGCACCGTCGACGAAGGCACCGTCAACTACGACGACGACGGCGACGGCTACACCGAGAGCGGCGGCGACTGCAACGACGCGAACCCGGCCGTGTACCCGCCCTGCTGAACGCGCAGGTAGGCGTCACGGCGCGACCCAGTACAGGTCGGGCCGGAAGTAGGCCCGCAGCACGCCGTCTTCGGCTTGCGCGACCGAGCCGCAGGTGCTCCGGGTCGCGCTGCCCATCGCAAACAGACCCCCGGGATCGCTCGGCACGTCTTCGACGCAGAACGCCCCCTCCGCCGAGTGCGTGATGAGCACGTGGTCGGCGTCCAGCACGGTGACCGCGCCCCGCGCCTTCTGGCTGTCCGTGTGCACGACCGCGATCACCTCGTTGGTGACGGTGTCGACCGCGATCACCTGGGAGCCCGCGTCGTCCCCCACCGCGTTGTGGAAGAACCAGAGCACCCCATCGGCCGTCAGATCCGGGCTGTGCACCCCCGCCAGCGAGAGTCCGTATCGGGTCCAAGCGACCGACGACGTGTCCCACACGAGCGTCGCCGGCCCCGCTGGATCGAGCCGCATCAAGTAGACGACGCTCGGCACGAGCGCGCTGACCGCACACACCGGACCCGCCCCCCACCCGTGGGGATCCCCGCAGTCCAGCCCGTTGCTGTGCATGTGCTGGCCGACCGTCTGCGACACGACCGGCGGCCACGCGGGGAGATCCGTCGAGCGCCACGCGAGCCGCGACGCGCTGCTGCCGTCTGCGAACACGTGCACGAAGTAGAAGTCGTCGGTGATCCCGTCCTCCCCGTCCGGTCCCCAGGCGATCACCAGGAAGTCGAGCATCGAACGAGCGCCGTCCGACCGGACGAACGCCAGCTCCTCCGGGAGCTGCGCGAAGGTGTGGTGGGGAACGAACGGCAACGCGACGCGGTACCACGGCCCGCCGTCGACGTCCTTGACGACGATGAAGCTCGCTTGATCCCACCCGTCGAGGTCGCTCGGCTCCGTGAGCGTGTTGACGAGCACGGCGAGCAGCGGCCGACCGAGCTCATCGCGCGCTCGCTCCAAGAACTGGACGTCCGACATCGGACGGTCCTCCTCCGGGTGCTGCACCCGAAACAGACGATCACCCACCTGATCGCCGTCGAGCGCGAACACCTCGGTCTGGCCGTTCGACGACGCCACGACCGCGGGCCCGAGGTACGCCTCCGGCCCGTCGTCGGGGTGCCCGCCGACGCACCCGACCGCCCACGCGGCCGCGAGCACACCAGCGACGACCGAAACGTTGGGGCGTCCGCCTACTTCGCGGCGCACGCTGCCGGGGTCTCGGTGCACGTGATGGTCACGGACGCGCCAGGCGCGACCTCCGCGGTGCCCGCTTGTACCGGCCCGTCGCCGAAGTCCGCCCACACGACGTGCGCGCCGGCCGGCACCGCGCCGGGGCCGAACTTGATCTCGGAGGAGCCGAGCCACGCGTCGACGTCGCCTTCGAGGCGCCAGCTCGCGGGGGTGAGCCGCTCCGACATCGACGGCCCACCCAGCGCGACGCCGAGCACCACCACCAACACGCCGGACGCGGCGAGCAACCCGCCCAACACCGCGGCGGCCGCCTTCGTCGTCGCCGTCGGCGCGCGGTCGTGGATCTCGGGCGCGTCGACCCGGGCGAGCTCCATCACCGGGGTGCCGGCGTCTTCGATGCCGACCTCGAGCCCCGCGAACGCGTCGCCGGTGTCGATCTCCTCCGAACCTACCAGCAGCGGCGGCAGCACCGACTCACACAGCTCACGGAGCCGCTGCGTCGACAGCTCACGCGCGAGCCGCGAGCACTCGCGCTCGACCTCACGCGCCGACGGGCGGGCCGCGGCCGCCCAGTGCAACATCCGATCGAGCAGCGCCCACACCTTGTCGGCGGATTGGCCGACGCTGTCCCGAAGATCAGCTTGTCGCGCCGACAACAGCCGAGTGTGCGAGTCGTGGTCGGTCGCGGTCGGCCCGAACCGCTGCCCGACCAGCAGCTCCCACACGATGACCCCCAACGCGTACACGTCGGCCGCGGGGTGATCCGCGGCGCCCGCGAGCCGCTCCGGCGAGTGGTAGCCGTGCGTGCCGCGCGGCGTCGCCGCGGCGATGCCGAACCCGAAGTCCAGGACCTTGACGTCGCCGCCCTCCGTCAGCCGGATGCACGCCGGACGCAGGTCGCGATGCAGCACGCCGCGCTCGTCCTCCGCCGAGCGCGCCTGCAGCACCGCGTGCAGCGCCGCGGCGACCTCGGCGCCGATCTCGAGGGCGGGGCCAACCGGGATCCGGCCGTTCCGAACGACGTGATCGAGGCCCACCCCGCCAGCGAGCTCGGTGACGAGCGCGGGGTGCCCGCCGATCTCCAGCATGCCGTCGACGTGAACGACCGCGCGGTGGCGGATCGTGCCGACGCGGCGCAGCTCGTCTTGCAGCTTGTTCGCCGCGCGGCCCTCGGCCTCCGGCAAGAGGTGGACCGCCACCGGCTTGACGAACCCGCCGTCGCCGATGAGATCCGCTCGATAGACGACGCGGTGGTGCCCTTCGCGCACCAACACCCCGTGCAGGATGTAGCGGCGCCCTTTGGCGCGGCTCTCTCCGTCTACCTGCTCCACGGAACGCTCCTTCTCGGTCCGGCGCATGGTAACAGCCGTGCGCAGTTCGGTGCGCGCGCCGCGGCGGCTGGGTGATAAAGCTGCTTTGAACCTAGTGTCCCGACCAATGGTCGCCGGTTGCGGCCCGCGTTGTCCCGCGCTAAGAGGCGCGGCCTCGTGAGGAGCAATCATGGATACGGTACGTCTTTGCGCCAATACCTTGCGGGGCCTCGCCATCGACGGCGTTGAAGCCGCGCGCTCCGGTCACCCGGGCATGCCGCTCGGCATGGCCGACGTCGCCGCGGTGCTGTGGACCCGCTTCCTCAAGCACGACCCGGCGGACCCGCTGTGGCCGGATCGCGACCGCTTCGTCTTGTCGGCCGGGCACGGCTCGATGCTGATCTACGGCTTGCTGCACCTGTCGGGGTACGACCTCTCCCTCGACGACCTGCGGCAGTTCCGCCAGAAGGGCAGCCGCACCCCCGGTCACCCGGAGTACGGCCACACCGCCGGCGTCGAGACCACCACCGGCCCGCTCGGCCAGGGGTTCGCCAACGGGGTCGGCATGGCCCTCGCGGAGCGCATGCTCAACGCCCGGTTCGGCTCGGATCTCGTCGACCACTTCACGTACGCGATCGTGTCGGATGGCGACCTGATGGAGGGCGTCGCGAGCGAAGCGGCGTCGATCGCCGGCCACCTCGGCCTCGGCCGGTTGATCTACCTCTACGACGACAACCAGATCAGCATCGACGGCTCGACCGAGATCGCGTTCACCGAGGACGTGCTCGCCCGCTTCGCGGCGTACGGCTGGCACGTCCAGGCGGTCGACGGGCACGATCCGGTCGCGATCGAGTCGGCCATCGTGGCCGCGCGTGAAGAGACTGGTCGGCCCTCGATCATTCGCTGTCGCACCCGCATCGGCTACGGCTCGCCGCTCGCCGGGTCGGAGAAGAGCCACGGCGCGCCCCTCGGCGCGGCGAACGTGCGCGCCACCAAGGAGGCGCTCGGGCTCGATCCGGACGCCTCGTTCGCCGCTCCCGACGCCGCGTACACCGCGTTCCGCGCTCACGACGGCGCCGCCCGGCGCGCCGCGTGGGCGGCTCGGCTGGCGGATTCGCCGCACGCGGCCGCGTTCCACGCCCAGCTCGCGGCGGACCCGGCAGAGATCCTGGCGAGCGTGCGGTGGCCGTCGTTCGAGGTCGGCAAGGGCATGGCCACCCGGAAGACGTCGCAGGCGTGCTTACGCGCGCTCATGGCCGCGGCGCCGCAGATCATGGGCGGCAGCGCCGATCTCACCGAGTCGAACGGCGTCGACGTCGCGCGGCCCGCGGTCACCCCGGCGTCGTTCGCCGGTCCGGTCGTCAACTTCGGCGTGCGTGAGCACGCCATGGCGTCGATGTGCAACGGCATGGCGCTGCACGGCGGGATCATCCCGTACAACGCCACGTTCCTCGTGTTCCACGACTACATGCGGCCGGCGGTGCGCTTGTCGGCGCTCATGAACCTGGGCGTGGTGTACGTCTACAGCCACGACTCGGTGTTCTTGGGCGAAGACGGCCCGACGCACCAGCCCATCGAGACGCTCGCCGCGCTGCGCCTGATCCCGCGGCTGCACGTGTGGCGCCCGGCCGACGGCGCCGAGACGGTCGACGCGTGGAAGGCCGCGGTGTCCCGCCGCAGCGCGCCGACCGCGCTGGTGCTCACCCGCCAAAACCTGCCCGAGCTGGCGCGCCCCGCCGGGGTCGACGCGTCGCGGGGCGCCTGGATGGTGCGCGACGGCGCCGACGTCACCGTGGTCGCGACCGGCTCGGAGGTGGCGTTGGCGCTCGCGGCCGCCGACCTGCTCGCCGCGCGCGGGATCGAGGCCCGGGTCGTGTCGATGCCGTGCCGCGAGCTGTTCCTCGCGCAGAGCGCGGCGTGGCGCGACGCCCTGGTGCCCCGCGATCGCCCGCGCTGCTCGGTCGAAGCCGCGGTCGCCGCCGGTTGGGAGCGCGTGATCGGCGACGGCGTGTCGATCTCCATCGAAGACTTCGGCATGTCGGCGCCGATGGCCGCGATCGCCGAGTCGTTGGGCTTCGT
>CAIUDO010000899.1 GCA_903897935.1 uncultured Pseudomonadota bacterium | reverse complement strand
GCCCGACGACGTGCGCGAGCGCGTCGTCGCGTTGTTGCCGCGCGGCGAAGACGACGACGTCGCCGAGCTGCTCGCGTGGCCGTCGGACTCCGCCGGCGGCATCATGTCGAACCTCGTGTTCTCGATGCCCCAGGAGGCGACCTGCGGAGAAGCCATCGCGGCGTTGCAGCAGCACCACGACGACTATGAGGCGCTGTTCTATCTGTATGTGGTGGATTCCGAAGAGCGGCTGGTCGGGGTGGTCCCGCTTCGTAAGTTGCTCGTGCACCCGCCCGCCCGTGGCATCCAGGAGGTCATGGGCCGGGACGTCATCTCGGTGTTGCCGTCGGAGGACCAGGAAGAGGTCGCGCGTATTGTCGCTCGTTACGATCTTCTCGCGGTCCCCGTCGTGGACCAGGAGCGCCACCTGCTCGGTGTCGTCACCGTCGACGACGTCGTCGACGTCATCCGCGAGGAGGCCGCAGAGGACATGATGCGCCTCGCGGGCGTCAACGAGGGGCTCGACGTCGGGTCGCGGTCCGCGTTCACGCAAGCTCGCCAGCGCGTCGGGTGGCTGATCGCGACCGGCTGCGCCGGCTTGTTCGCCGATCGGATCATCCACTTCCTCGGCCCCGCCGGGCGCCTCGATGTGCTCGCCGGCTTCATCCCGGTCGTCATGGGGATGGGCGGCAACGTTGGTGTTCAGAGCGCCACGATCGCGGTCCGCGGGATCGCGACCGGCCACGTCGCCATCGCCGGCGCGCGCGCGTTCATCTTCCGCGAGGCGCGGGTCGGCTCGATGTTGGGGCTCGGGTACGGACTCACCATCGGCGCGTACGGCCTCGTGTTCGGCGACGGTCCCCGGGTCGGGTTGGTCGTCGGGCTGGCCGTGTTCATCGCGATCCTGCTCGGCTCGTTGCTCGGTTCGGGCATGCCCATCTTGTTGTCGCGGTTCAAGGTGGACCCTGCCGTCGCGACGGGCCCGTTCGTCACGAGCACGGTCGACCTCATCGCGATCATCGTCTACCTGAGCCTGGCGACCGCTTTGGCCGCTTGACGATGGCGCTCGAGCCGCTGCACGGCGTGGTGGTGGGGCGGGTCGACGTCGGCGACACCGGGCGGATCATCCGCTTCTTGTCCGCCGAAGAGGGGCGGGTGTCCTTGATCACCCACGGGGCGCGGGGCAAGCTCAAAGGGCTGCTCGAGGTCGGCTCGAACCTCGTCGTCGCGCGTCGGCGCGGGCGCGGCGACCTCGACGTCGTCGTCGACGTCGTGTGGCAAGGCGGGCCACGGCGTGCGCGCGCCGACCTGCACCGGCTGTCGTTGTTGGCGTACGGGTGTGAGCTGTGCGCCGCGATCGCGCCGGAGGGCGCCCCTGCGCCGAAGGCGTTCGGCTTGTTGTCGGTGTGGTTGGAGCTGCTCGAAGGCGACGTCGCGCCGGGCGATGGCGCCCGCCTCGCTCTGGAGGCGAAGGCGCTGACGTTCGCCGGCCTCACTCCGGCGTTCTTGCGGTGCGCGCTGTGTGGGCGCCCGAGCGACGACCGCATGCGGTTCGACCGGGCAGGCGGGGGCGCGGTCCACGACGCGTGCGGGGCCAACGGTCCGGACGTCACAATCGAGTGGTTGCTCGCCGTCGAGCGGCTGCGGCGCACCCCACTGGCTGAGACGGTCGGTGACGACCTCCCTGCCGGCCCCCGCACAGCGCTCGCCGACCTCGCGGAGTGGGCGTTGGGGGCGGGTCTGCGCAGCCGCGGCCTGTTGGACGGGCTCACCGACCGTTAACCAGCCGGCGCGGCGAGTCACCGTTCGATGATCTAGGATCGTCCGGTCAACCGCCGATGGTCCGTGGCTAACGGCTCGTTCGGTGGCTAGGGCATGGCACGTTGGGGGCGCGTGTGTGGTGGTTGTTGGTCGTCGGGTGTGTTGCCATCCCCGAGCAGGTGTCCGTGCGTGGCCTCGTGACCGCGGCCGAAGACGGGCTCGCGCCCCTGCCGGCGGCCACCGTCTTCACGCTCGACGACGAAGGGTTCCTGTTCGACAGCACGGAGAGCAGCACGAGCGGCGCGTTCATGCTCGACGCGCCGTTCTCGGAGGTCGTGTTCGTGCAGGTGTCCGGCGCTGGCCAGGTCACGTCGAGCTTCACGGGATCGAGCGGCTCGAGCCCTGCGTTGTTCGTCGACAAAGGCGACGTGCACGGCTTCTCGTCGGAGCGCGCCCTGGAGTGGCGCACGCGGTTCGCTGGGTGCCCCGGCTCGGCGGAGGGGCCGTTCACGGTAGGCACGCTCGAGCTGTTGGGCGCCGTCGACGAGGAGGGTATGCCGGTTCGGGTCGAGACCGGGTACGTCACGATGCGAGACGACGACGGGTTCGAGCTTACCGCTTGCTACCTCACCTCTGACGGCGCGGCTTGGGATCCGTACGCCCTCGAGACGGGCCCGTCGGGCACCTGGGCGGTGTTTGGCCTGCACGAGGGCCCGTGGGAGCTCGTCGCCGGGTACACCAGCCTGGGCGAGCCGATCTACGAGATCACGTGGCGGGTGTGGGTGCCGTACGACGGCGTCGTTCCACGGTTCCCGCTCTCGCTCGAGCTCGCGCTCTGACGGGGGCGGCTCAGCGGCCGAGCAGCGGCCCGACCGTCTCGACGATCCGCCGTTCGACGTCCTCGATTGGCGACATCACCAGGGCGCCGGCAGCTTTTCGGTGGCCCCCGCCCTTGGCGGACAACGCCTGCGCCACCGCGGCGACATCGACCGCGCCGCGGCTGCGGAGGCTCACCTTGACGCGCCCGCCGCCTGCGTCGTTGAGCACGGCGCCCACCAACACGCCCTCGGTGTGGACCAGCGCGTCGACGATGCCCTCGAGATCGCCGCTACGAATGCCGATCTCGGCGTGCATCGCCTGCGTTACGCGGCCGATCGCCAGCGCGCCGTCGAGCGCGTAGGTGACGCCGGAGAACACGGATCCCGCGACGGCGATCCCGCGACGGGACCGCTCGATCAGGATGCGCAGCGACACCTCGTGGTGGTCGATGCCGGCTTCGAGCAGCGTCGCGGCGAGCCGGAGCGTCGATGGCTGCGTGTTCGAGTACCGGAAGCCGCCGGTGTCGAACACGATGCCAGCGTACAGGTTGGTCGCGATGTCGCGGGTGACCGGCGCGCCCTGCTCGACCAGCCACCGGTAGATCATCTCGCAGGTCGAGGGCGCGGTGTGGTCGACCCACACGATGTCGTACCCGTCCGCGGTCGTCGATGCGTGATGATCAATGATGCAACGTAGTCTTGCCCGCTCGAACGCCGCCGCCACGCCCGGCGTGAGGCGGTGCCGGTCGCCGTCGAGCACAACCACCGCGTCCCACGCTCCATCGAGGGCGTCGTCAGGTGCGAGGCGTGCCACTCCCGGAAGAAACGTATAACGAGCGGAAGGATTCCCGGTCACCACCACGTCGACGCCGTCCGCTTCGAGCAGCGCCTGCAGCGCGAAGCAGGCACCCAGGCTGTCGCCGTCGGGGTCGACCGGGCCGGTGAGCAGCACGCGACGGCAGGAGGTGAGGGCCTCCCGCAACGCGCGGGGCATGGTGTGCGCCATGGTCAATCCGTCGACAACAAGTGGTCGAGATCGTCGAGCGACTCGGGAGGCGTCGCGTCGACCATGAGCGCGTCGTCGTCGGGCGCGGCGTCGTCCAGCGTCACGTCGTCCAGCGTCACGTCGTCCGGGGCGGCGTCGTCGTCGTCTGCCGACGCTGCGCCGGCCACCGACGACGCGTCGCCGTCCATCGGGCCCTTCTTCTTCCGCTTGCGGCGGCGACGCTTCTTCTTCGCGGCCTCGTCCGCTGGTGGCTGCACGGCGGGCGTGCTCGTCGCCGCCTCGGCGGGCGCGGCGGGCGCGTCTTCCACGCCGAGCAGCGCGTCGAGGGACTCGATCGTAGGCTCCGTTCGTGGTGCGCGCTTGCGGTCGTCGTCGCCCCTCCGGCCGCGCGGGCCGTCGTCGCGCCCGCGGCGGGGCTCTCGGGCCGGCCGCTCGGACGTAGGCTCGGCGGTGGCTCCGTCGTCGGCCTCAGGCGCCGAGATGCGCGCGCGCCGCGTGCGATCCCACTGGAAGAACGCCCGCAAGGCCGCAGCGAGCAGCGCTTCGCCGTCTGGACGGGCGATCAGGGCGCGCACGGTGGGCATGAACGTCTCGAACACGAGGTTGCCCATCGCGTCCCGAATCATGCGGGCCTGCCGGTCGACGCGCAGCTCGACCAGGCGCTCCTCCGGCGGCAGCGCGCGCTCGATCAGCGGGATCCCGTGCACCGACTCGAGTGCGGCGCGCGTGCCCATCGCCGACGCGCTGAACAAGCTGATCGCGAGGCCCTTCTTGCCGATGCGACCCGTGCGCCCGGTGCGGTGCAGGTAGACCGCCGGGTCCTCGGGCAGCGAGTAGTTGATCACGTGCGACAGGTCGGAGATGTCGATGCCCCGGGCGGCGACGTCGGTCGCGACCAGGAAGCGCACTTCGCCCCGCTTGACGGCCTTCATCACCGCCGACCGGCGGGTCTGCGGCAGCTCGCCCGAGATGAGCTGCGCGTCGAGGCCTTGGCGGTCGAGGAAGGCCGCGACGGTGGCCGCGTCTTCCCGGGTGTTGCAGAAGATGATCGCCGACGCCGGGTCTTCGATGTCGATGATGCCGATCAGGGCGCGCATCTTGTGCTGCCCGGGTGCTACCTCGTACAGGTGGTGCTCGATTCCCTCGACGCGGTCGGCGTCGGTCGACAGCATGATCTCGAGCGGATCCACCATGTAGCGATCGATGAGCTTCCGGGTGTCGGGCGACAAGGTGGCCGAGAACAACAGCACCTGGAGGCCCTTCGGGAGCGCTTCGAGCACCCGGGTGACGTCCTCGAAGAAGCCCATCGACAACATCTCGTCGGCTTCGTCGAGCACGACGGCGGTAATGTCGGAGGTATCCAGGTTCCCGCGACGCAGATGGTCGAGGACTCGGCCCGGGGTGCCGACGATGAACGCGGCCCCGGCGGACAACGCGTCCGTCTGGTCGCCGATTGCGAGGCCGCCGACCAGGACCGCCACGGTGACGTCTTTGTGGCTAAGCAGAACCGCTGCTTCTTCACCGGTTTGTTGCGCGAGCTCGCGGGTCGGCGCCAAGACGAGCACGCTCGGGGACCGAGCCCCGACCGCGACACGCTCGGCGAGCGGGATGCAGAACGCCGCGGTCTTGCCGGTTCCCGTCTTGGCGCGGACGACCATGGGGCGACCGGCCAGCGCCGGCTCGATGGAGGCCGCTTGTACGCCAGTGGCGGTCACGTAGCCGCGGTCCGCGATCCCGAGCAGGACCTCGCGGCTGAGCGGGAAGTCACCAAAGCGGCGGTTGCTCTGGTAGTCGGTGCGGGGTGGTGTGGCTTCACCCTCTGCGGTGCTCATGCGGGGCCTCTCCAGGGCGGCGCGCCGAGCGCGGCGCGCCGATGCGGCGCTCGTCGCGCCCAAAGCGGCCGGATGTGTATGGCGGGGCGAACGGCGCCGCAAACCGTTCCTCCACCCGCTGCGGGCGCGCAAGCGTCAGAACGACAACAAGCAGCACTCGATGCCGAGCCCGGGCCCGAACGCGGCCAACACCCCGAACGTGCCGGGAGCGGGCGGCGCGTCACGCAGCGCCTCCGAGAGCACGAACAACACCGACGGCGACGACATGTTGCCATAGCCGCGCAACACCCGGCGGCTGTGTCGCATGGCCGGCTCGTCGAGCGCGAGCGCGGCGGCCACTTCGTCGAGGATGCGGGCGCCCCCTGGATGGAACGCCCACGTCGAGACCCGGTCGCGGGTGACGCCGTTGCGGTCGAGCAAACGGCCCACTACCGCTTCGACCCCTCGCCCGATCGCGTGCGGCACCTTGGGGTCCAGCACGATGCGAAAGCCGTGCGGGGTGAGGTCGAACGCGAGCGCGTCGAGGTTCTCGAAGTCGAACGCGCTCTCGAAATCGACCACGATCGGCCCGTCGCCGGTCGTCGACACGACGGCCGCCGCGGCGCCGTCCGCGAACAATGAGATCGCTACGATGTTCTGCACGTCGTCATCGGGTGAGAAGCACGCCGAGCACACCTCGACCGCGAGCGCGACGCCGACGGCGCCGGGCCGCTGCGCGACGTGGTCGACCGCGGTGCGTAGCAGCGGGATCGCCGCGTGACACCCGACGTTGTTGAAGTGCGTGCGCTGAATCGTGGAACGAAGGCCTTCTTGGTGCGCGAGCAGGAGGTCGAGCCCGGGGGTCGCGTACCCGGTGACCGTCGTGACTGCGAGGAGGTCGATCTGTATCGGATCAAGGCCAGCGCTGTGGAGCGCGCCGCGCAACGCTGCGCCGCCCAAGCCGAGCGCGGCGGCCCGCCAACGCGCGTTGGTCTCGTCGAGCGTGCGGGGCGACCGATAGAAGGACGGCTCCACGGCCAACGCGCGCGACTGGATCGGGGAGTCGAAGAACAATCTATGAAGGAGCGGTGTTTCTTGCCATGGGCGATACGCGTACAGCGCGTCCTGGGTGTAGCGGGTGGCGGGCACCGACCGGCCGATCGCGCGTAAGTGGACAGGCATCAGGGCTCCTCGCCGATCGCGGCCACCGCGGCAGGCCACGGCGCCGCCGGAGACAGCGTGACGCCGCGCATCACCACCACCGCCGCCCCGTCGTCGGCGTACGCCGCCGCGTCGCAGGTCCACCGCCCGGTCCGGACCACCTGGACCCGGGTGGCGGGGCGCGTACGCGCGAACCACGCCGCTGCGGCGCCGGTCGGCAAGCCCAGGTGCCCAGAGGACGGGCCGAGGAGCAAAGCTGCTACCTGGTGGATCGCGTCGACTGCTGCGGCCGACGGCGACGCCCCGGTGCCCCGCAGCGTGGCCCACGCGGCGTCGCCGCGCGCGCCCACGCGATCCAGCACGCGCCATGTCGCGCCGTGGAAGAGCACGTCCGGGCGGTAGAACCGCGACGCGTCTTCGCCGGTGCCTGCGGGGTCGATCGGCGGCGCGTCACCCGGCGCGCCGCCAATCTGGGCCCGCGCCCGCGGCGCACCGTCCACCTCGACCCAGGCCTCGCCGCGGTTGACCGTGATGACGGCGTCTTGCGGCGCGCGTACGACGGTGGCGCGCGGGACGACGACCTCGCTGAGCGCGACGGGCCCCGCACCGACCAAGGGAGACGTAGGATCTTCCGACGAAGTCGGAAGATCCGAAGCGACCGCCGGGAGGGCGGATGACGGAAGAGGGGCCCGGTCCGCCGCGAATCCGCGCACGGGCGCGCTCGGTTCCGCAGCTCGCGGCGGAGGCGTCAGCCAGGGCCCCGCACCGACCAAGGGAGACGTAGGATCTTCCGACGAAGTCGGAAGATCCGAAGCGACCGCCGGGAGGGCGGATGACGGAAG
>CAIUDO010000898.1 GCA_903897935.1 uncultured Pseudomonadota bacterium | reverse complement strand
CCCCGACGACGTGGCCGCGCTGGCGACCGCGGGCGCCTTCGACGTGGCGGCGTACCGGTTCACGGCGGCGGCGGAGCAGCGTCGGAAGCCGCGGATCACGCGCATCGGCGTCATCCAGACGCAGATCGTCGCGTCGACGTCGGCGCCGGTGCAGCAACAGTTCGAGGCGATCGCTGATCGCACCGAGCAGATCATCCACGCCGCGGGCGCGCTGCGGTGCCAGGTGCTCGGCTTGCAGGAGGCGTGGACGATGCCGTTCGCGTTCTGCACCCGGGAGAAGCAGCCGTGGCTCGAGTTCGCCGAGGAGGTCGACGGCCCGTCGACGCAGCGGCTCGCGGCGTTGGCGAAGCGGTACAACATGGTGATCGTGTCGCCGATCTTGGAGCGCGACGAGGCGCACGGCGGCACCATCCACAACACCGCGGTGGTGATCGGCAACCGCGGCAACATCATCGGAAAGCACCGCAAGAACCACATTCCGCGGGTCGGCGACTTCAACGAGTCGACGTACTACATGGAGGGGGACGACGGGCACCCGGTGTTCGACACCGACTTCGGCAAGGTCGCGATCAACATCTGCTACGGTCGTCATCACCCGCTCAACTGGCTGATGTTCGGGATCAACGGCGCGGAGATCGTGTTCAACCCGTCGGCGACGGTCGGGGCGCTGTCGGAGCCGTTGTGGCCGATCGAGGCGCGGTGCGCGGCGATCGCGAACAACTACTTCACGGCGTCGATCAACCGCATCGGCACGGAGACGTTCCCGAACGCGTTCACGTCCGGCGACGGGCGGGAGGCGCATCACGACTTCGGCCACTTCTACGGGTCGAGCTACATCACGGCGCCGAACGGGTCGCGCACGCCGGGCTTGTCGCGCACCCGCGACGGGCTGTTGGTGAGCGAGGTCGACCTCAACTTGTGCCGTCAGGTGAAGGACAAGTGGGGGTTTCAGATGACGATGCGGCTCGAGGAGTACGCGCGGGCCCTGACCGCGGCGGCGCAGCCTGGGTTCAAGCCGCAGGTCATCTCGGATCGTGGCCGCGACTGACTCCGTCTTCAGCGACCCTCCGCTACGAACCCCTTCACGAGCGCCTTCGGGGCGCTGCGTAGCCACGCGGCGCGGACGAGGTGTTGGAGCAGACCGAGGGGGAGCGCGTCGAGGCGCGTCAGCACGGCAGCGTAGCCGTCGAAGTGCGGCGTCGTGAAGAACACGTCGGGGAACGCCGTGATCAGGTCGTTCGCTTCGTCGGCGTCTTCGGTCGGCAGGCCGACGATGGCTCCGGACGGCGCACCTGGCCCGAGCGCGTCCCGGTCGGCCTTGCGGAGGGGGCGCTCCCACACGAGGAGCTTCTTACGGACCCGCCACGCGCGTTGACCGTACGCCGTGCTCGGTTCGGTCCCAGGGAGCAGCGCTACCGCCTCCTCGACATCTTGCCAGTTGGCCACAAGCGCTCCTTTTGGTGGTCGAGCCGGTCGCGCGTGTGCGGTCGGGCATCCTTGTACACGTGTATAAGGATGGGCGCCCGACGTTGCGAGCCGGTCGCGGTCAGTACGGGGCCCGGGTGCGGTGAAACACCATGTCGTTGAAGTCGCCGAGCAGCTTCGTATCGACGACGCCCGACCGGTCGAGCAGCCCGGCCCACAAACAACCCTTCGACGCCCACACCAGGCGCTCGCCGTCCAAGTCGGCCCACTCCCAATCGGGCTGCGGGACGACCGCGCCGGTGCGGGTGCACCGGAGCGCGAACGCTTCGTGCCGGAGGTGGCATTCACGACGGAGCACCCATGACGAAGGGACGGCCCGCTCGAAGACGAAGACGTACGGCGCGCCGGGCTCGGGCTCGCGGACCAAGGACCAGCCGTCGCGCTTCAGGCGGGAGAGGTGGTGAGGCCCAACGTACCATCCTTCACTGTGCAGAAAGTCGCTCGACATCGGCGGCTGCGCCGGGGGCCCGATCATGGCTTCACGGTTGAACGGCCAGTAGTCACCTTGTTTGCCGAAGAGGCCACCGCCGCCCCAGGTGCTGCCGCACGGCCACAAACCGAGCGCCTTCAGGTACGGCGCGCGCGCGAGGACGGTGTAGGAGCCCTTCGTCGCTTCGTGCGTCTTGCCGTTCAGGGCGAAGTAGATCCAGTGCTCCCCGTCCGGCGAGATGTCGCACTTTTCGTAGTAGATGCGGCCACGGTACCATTGGCCGAGCGTGAAGGTGTCGTCCCGGCGATCCCAGCCGATGGTGCACACACTGCGCGACGGCCCGCGCCGAAGCACCACGGCCGTAGGCGCGTCTCGCGCGAGCAGCACTTGAACGCGAGCGAACGCCCTCGTGTCGTATCGTCCCAACGCACCCTCTCGATGACGGCGACCCGTCGGGACCCGCACCTGAATCCACTACGGTCGGGACCGGTCGGTCTCGACGCTGCCCGCCAGCGCCGCAGCGTATCCCGGGGCGTCGGGCGACCAGCTCCGGTACGCGTCGACGCCCGCGTCTTGCTGGACCCACAGCCGCCCGCACTGCGCGCACTCGGCGACCGACAGGCGAAACCGCCGGTCGTGCACGCCGAGGATGTCCGACACCACGCCCTCGTCGCCGACGTCGGTCGGGTATTCCGGGGAGAAGTATGCCTCGATCCACGCGTCCCGCCGCCCTTCGTGCGCCGCCGTGAAGAACGCCGCGACGTCGCGCGCAGCAGCGTCGCGGTGCGCGTCTTGGTCCAGATCGCGCACGAGCCAGGCTTCGGTAGGGCACGGGATCAGGTGGTCGCGCACGGTTGCGCCGCAGCGACATGACAACGTGCTCATCCTGGGGCCTCCTGCCGCGACGCCCTCCGACCGGGCGTGGGGCTGCTAATTAACGCGTGCGCGTCGACGCGGGCGGGCAGGTCACGGACCCTCCGGTGGCGCATACGCCGTCCGCACCTGGGTGGACCTGGACGCGAGGGGGTTGGGCGTCGTCAAGGGGCGCTCTGGCGGTGCTCACGCCGCGGCGCGCGCCGTGCACGGGCACACGATCGCGCTCGCGACGCTGGCCCACATGACGAACAACGCCGCTGGAACCACGCACAACGCCCCCGCGACCGCCGCCACGAACAGCCAGCCGGCGAACCCGACGACGTCGCTCAGGGTGGCCGGCACCGGGCCGTCGGGCACGCCCAGCGCGTCGCGCAGCGCCCCGACCGTCGGCGCGTCGACCGGCGCCACGTACAGCGTGCGCCCGCGCCGCCCACGCGCGTACGCCGCGAACGTCGCGCGTGGCCACAGGATCGCGCCGACGAACACGCCCCACAGCGCGATCACCCAGCCGTAGCTCGGCGGGCCGAGCCCGGCGCCGACCTCCCAGCCGCTGATCTCGGACTCTCCGACCCAATCGGCGCGATAGCCCGTCGCGAGGTGGTGGTGATCGTGCACCCGCAGCGCGTTGCTGCGCCAGGGCCCGTTCGGCACCCGGTAACGCAGCGGGCCGAACGCGGCGTCGTGGTACGGGGCGTCGAAGTCCCCGTCGGCGCCGATGTCGTGGGCGGCGTAGAACCGACGGAGCGCGACGGCGACGGGCAGATCGGGGGCGGACCATGTGTTCGTGTCTTGCATGCCGGGCTCTTGGGCACCGAGCCGCGGCGCGTCCCGTCTCGGGTTGTCTCGGGGTGTCGACGCGCGTCTGTACAGGGTCCGCGAGGCCGGCGCCGGTGACGTCGGCGTGCCGCCGCCCTGGCCCCGTGGACCGGCGAACGAGGGCCGGCTACGGCGGGTTGCGGGAGGAATCATGCGTCGAACGCTGACCCGCCGGGACGCGCTGCACGCGCTCGGGGCCGCCGCCGCCGCGCCGGCGCTCGCGCGGTGCGCCCCTGGAGAGGAGCCCGCGGAGCTCGAAGACTGGGAGCTGATCCGCTCCAAGATCGACACCATCGTGGTCGTGATGATGGAGAACCGGAGCTTCGACCACTACCTGGGCGCGCTGCGGCTCGTCGAGGGGCGCGTCGAGGTCGACGGCCTCGACGCGTCGATGTCGAACCCGCACCCCGACGGGCACGACGAGGTCGTACGCCCGGCCACCATCGACTGCGTGGCCGACCCGCCCCACTCGTGGACCGGCTCGCACAACCAGTTCGCCGACGGCACGAACGCCGGGTTCGTGACCGAGTACGCCGAGGAGGTCGGGTCCGAGCT
>CAIUDO010000897.1 GCA_903897935.1 uncultured Pseudomonadota bacterium | reverse complement strand
CGGCGCGCGGCGGTCGCGGCGGCGAGCGAGCGTGGCGCCTCGATGCCTCAGGGCCCTCGTGTCAGGTGAGCGCGAGATCGATCGAGCTGCGGCCGCGTGCCGAACAGGAACAACACGTCTCCAGCGTCGAGACGGAGGTCGGGGGCCGGCGTCGTTATAGTCGTCTCGCCGCGGCTTACCGCGACCACCAGCGCGCCGCCCACCGCCCGCAGGCCGGTCTCGGCGATGGTGCGATCGGCCGCCCAGTCTGTCAGGGTGAGCACCACGCCGTCCATCGCCATCGCGCCCACCACCGTGCCCAGGTCGAGCATCCGCTCCCCAGCGGCGTCGCGGGTGTGGCGGGTGGTGTTGACCGCGCCGGCCATGGCGCTGCCGAGGCGATGGAGCACCCGCTCGACGATCTCGAGGGCCGTCTCGTAGTCCTCGGTGACCACCTCCACGTTCGGGTCGTTGGAGGGGGGGTGTTCGGTGTGTCGTTGTGTGCGCGCGATGACGTGCAGGCGCGGGAAGTGCTGCCGCGCAACGGCGACGCACCTGCGGGTCGCTTCGGCGTCGGACAGCAGGAGGACCAGCACCTTGGCGGTGCCCGCTTGCGCGACGTGGGCGAGCACCTCCGCGCTCGTGATGTCCCCGTATCGGACGTCCCTGCCGGTGGACCGTTCCGCGCGAACGGCCTCGGGCTCGAGCTCGATCGTGATGTACGGCACGCGCGCGCTCTCCAACGCGGCGACCAGCACCCGGCCACCCAAGCCGTACCCGGCGACGATGACGTGCCCGTGCTTGACCTCGGTGGTGGCGGGGTCGTCCTCTTCGGGGGTGTCGGCGAGGAGGTGCTCCAGCGGGCGAAGCAGCGTGGCGCCCGCGGCGCCGATGCGTGGGCTGGCGGCGACCATGAGGGGGGTGACGATCATGGTGAGCACGCTGGCGGCGACGAACATGCGGCCGACGTCCGGCGCGACGATGCCGAGATCCTGCCCCTCTTGCAGCAACACGAACGAGAACTCGCCGACCTGGGCGAGCGACACCCCGGCGACCACCGCGACGCGGGGGGGGAACCGCATCCCGAGCCCAGCGAGCGTGGCGAGCAGCGCCTTACCGACCAGCAACGCGACACAAAGGCCGAGCACCGTGAGAGGGGCGTCCCCGATCACGGCGGGGTCGAGCAACATCCCGATGGAAACGAAGAACAAGCTCGCGAGCGCGTCGCGAAACGGCGCCACGTCGCTCGACGCCTGGTGCACGAAGTCGGTGTCCGCCACGACGACGCCGGCGAGGAACGCGCCGAGCGCGAGCGACAAGCCCATGGCGGACGTCGCCGATGCGACCGCGATCGCGATCAGCAGCACGGACAACAAGAACAGCTCACGCCGGCGTGTCGCCGCGACGTGATGCAATACAAACGGGACGACCCGCCGCGCCAACACGAGCACGCCGACGACGACGGCCACCGCCTTGCCGAGCGTCCACGCGATGTCTGCGGGTCCACCTGCCTGGCCCGCCAGCAACGGCAGCGCGAGCATCATCGGGACGATGCAGAGGTCCTGGAAGATGAGGACGGCGACGACGAAGCGGCCGTGCGGGGCGCGCGTCTCGTTGCGGTCCGCGAGCGCGCGCAACACGATCGCGGTCGACGACAACGCAGCCAGGAAGCCGAAGAAGACCCCGACCTGCCAACGACCGCCGTACAACACGGTGATGGCCGTCGCGGCCGCTACGGTGAACAGCACCTGCATGCCGCCGCCGATGGTGACGTAGCGCGCGATGCGCTGCAGCCGCGCGAGGCTGAACTCGAGCCCGATCGTGAACAGCAGGAGGGCGACGCCGAGCTCGGCGAGCACCTCGACCTGGTGCACGTCGTCGACGAGCCCGAACCCGCCCGGACCGATCGTGATGCCGGCGAGCAAGAAGCCGGCGATCGGGGGCAAGCCGATCCGGCCGAGCCCGAGCACGACGACCAACGCGACGCCGAAGATCAACGTGAGGTCGTGGAGGAGGGACTCGAGGTGCACCGTGGCTCCCGCGGGAAGCGCCCTTAACGCGGTAGCGCGGCTCGATGGTTGCTGGTGGCCCCGTCGTGCGTCACGATGTGGATGTCGGTGCCCGGGGAGGTGCGATGTTCTTCACCGTGCTCGCGTGTTCGGTCGGAGGCCTCGGCGCGGTCGGCGTCACCACGGAGACGGCGTCGGCGCCGACCGCCCCCGAGGTCGTCGGGCCGTCGTTCGTCGTGGGGGACGATCTGGTGGTGCTCGCCTCGGGCGACGCGCTGTGGGTGCTCGAGCACGATGACGCGCGCGTCGACGTCGACGGCGTCTCGCCCGGGGAGATCTTTGGGTTCGGCCGCCGGTACGCCGTGACGACCGATCCGGTCGCCGGAGCGTTCTCGGTGGTCGACGTGGCGTCCGAGATCGCCGAGCACGTCGCTCGATGCGGCGCGGGGGGGTTCGAAGGCGCGCTGCCGTGGGGCGACGACGTGCTGGTGCTGTGCGGCGACGCGCCGTCGTACCGGCTCGACGCGGCCGGGGCGCGCACGAACCTCTCGATCGAAGGGACCCGCTGGCTGGCCGACGCGGGGCGGCCGTACGTGGTCGACGCGGGCCAGGAGGGCACCTTCCTTCAGGAGCTCGACCCCGCCGACTACGAGGCGATCGGGCAGGGCTGGTGGCTTGGCTACACCGCGGACGTCGAGGGGGACTGGTTCGTATCGATTGACGACCCGTACTACGGCGACGAGGTCGACATCCACTTGGTCCCTCGGGTGGGTGCGCTGCGGGACGTGCCGGCGTCCAGCGTGAACGGCGCCGCGTTCGTCGTCGCGTCGGATGGCGTCGCGGCGCTCACCCTCGTCGATCACCTCGACGTGGGCGGTGGACCGGCCCCGCGCTGGTGGGGCTTGCTCGATGAGCACGGCTACGCGTGGGACGGGGGCCTCGAGACCTGCGCTTTGCCGGCGTTGCGGGTGGTCGCGCCCGACCAGATCGAGGGCTGGTGCGCGGAGCCGGTTCGTCGGTACCGGTGGTCGTGGGATGGGACGGGCTGGGTGCGCGTCGACGAGCACGCCTTCCCTGACGCTGCCCGCGTGACCCTCATCGAGGGCTGAGGTAATGCGGATCACTTAGGGATTTGGATGGACGCTGGCCCCGATGCCGGCGGGCCGGATCCTCCGGGGGTGACCGGGTGCTGGCGTCGCGTCCGAGCGGCGCGTCGTCGGTGCGGTCGCCGTCGGCGTCGAGCCCTTGGTCCGACACGGGTCGGCGTCTCCGCGGGGCGAGGCGGCGGTCGCGCTCCCGCCTGCGCGCGCGCGCCGCAACCGACATCGGAGGGTTCCCTTCGTCCGGAGCCGGCGCGTCGTCGGTCCTGACCTCGACCGCGAGCGCGCCGAGGTGTGCGGCGCACCAGCGTCCGCGCGTGACGAGTGCGCGTCGTCGAGTCGGAGTTGACCCCTGACCGTCACGTCGTTGACACATGATGCGTCATATGTGGCGCGACCATGAACGAACGTGACGACGAGGGGGCAGGATGGTCATGGCGCTGACGCTATTGGGATTGTTGACCTTTGAACCAGCGTTTGCTGAAGAGCCCGCCTCGGTTCCGGCCGCGCTGTCGATCCCAGAGGTCCCGGCGACGGCGCCCGCCAAGAAGGATCCCAAGTGGTATGATCTCATTCGATTGCGTGGGTATACCCAGCTTCGCTACAATAACCTCCCTTCGTTCGACATCAACGAGGACTACGAGAACCCGCAGGGGGATCGTTACATCGGCGGTGGCCAGGGGCTCGGCATCCGGCGCGCACGACTCGTCGTGATGGGCGATGTTCACCCTCGCGTCTCGGTGTACATGCAGACGGACTTCGCGTCGGTCGTGTCGGACAACTACCATGTACCGACCATGCGCGATTGGTACGCCGATCTGTACCTTACGGGCGACAAGGCGCTCCGGCTGCGCGCGGGTCAGTCCAAGGTCCCGTTCGGGTTCGAGAACCTGCAGTCGAGCCAGAACCGCTTGCCGTTCGACCGGAACGACGCCCTCAACTCGGCGCTCAAGGACGAGCGCGATCTCGGCGTGTTCGCGTACTGGTCGCCCGAGCCGTTCCGCGACCGCTTCAAGAGCTTGGTGGCGGACAACCTGAAGGGCTCGGGCGACTACGGGGTGGTCGCGCTCGGCTTCTATAACGGCCAGACCGCCAACAAGGCGGACGTCAACGGCAACTTCCACGTGGTCGGCCGGGTGTCCGTCCCGGTCGAGGTAGGCAGCCAGGCGTTCGAGGTCGGCGCGGCGGCCTACACCGGCAAGTTCCGAGTTTCGACCGAGGCCGCGGACGACGGCACCGAGTTCGCGACGGCGACCCCCGACGGCGACATCATCGATCGGCGGGCCCAGGCGGCGTTCGTGTGGTATCCCAAGCCGATCGGGTTGCAGGCGGAGTTCAACTTCGGTGAGGGCCCCGAACTCCGCGACGACGACACCATCGGCGCGGAGCCCCTGTTTGGCGGGTACGCGCAGGTGATGGTGAAGGTCGACGAGCCATTCGGCACGGTGTCGATCATCCCGTACGTGCGCGGCCAGATGTACGATGGTGGCAAGAAGTTCGAAAAGAATGCGCCGAGCTACCACATTCGGGAGGTGGAAGGCGGGATCGAGTGGCAGGTTGTCAAGGCGGCCGAGGTTACGCTCGCGTACGCGTTCTCGGACCGGACCGGGCCCGAATACCCGTACGAGCAGGAACAAGCCCAGCTCTTACGAGCTCAGCTGCAGTTCAACTACTGATCGGTCAGCGCCTCGGGTCGGGTCATCGGCGACGTTGGCATCGACGAGGCGCACCACCCGCCCTTCGCGTTCTCCCACCCTCGGATCATGGGTCGAGAGCACGAACGTCACGCCGCGCGCTGTTTGAGCCGCTCCATCAACGCGAGCAGGCGGCTCGGCTACCTCGGAGTCGACGTTGGCTGTTGGCTCGTCGGCGAGCACGACCGCCGGGCTCGATGCGATCGCCCGGACCAGCCGAAGGCGCTGTTGGTCTTATTGTGGCGGGGCGCGGGTACCGCGCTGCATCGCCTGTGGGGGCATCGGGATCACGCGAGCGCAGAACGGTCATGGCTCGGCGCGGACGGCCTCGGCGAACGAAGTTGCGGTGGCGGCTCTTGTCAGCCACCGTTGAAGCGTGACGAGGTCGTCCTCGCCAGCGATGCGGACCCGTTCATCGTGGGTGAGCGCGACCGGCGCGCAGCGCCGCTCGCCCCTCTTCGCGACCTTCCTCTCGCCCCTCTTCGCGGCCTTCTTCGCGGCCTTGGGACACCAGGCGTTGGAACAGGTCGCTCTGGTAGGCGTTGTGGCCATGCATCAGGGTCTCCATGTGTCGCTGCGCGGCGGGCGCCAACGCCGACCAGACGAGGTCAGTGTAGACCAGTCGATGGTCCGTGTCGAGCCGGGCGAGCGCCTCTACGGCGGCCGCTCCGATGCTGGGCCCGAACCGCCCACGACCATGCGCCAACGCCGACAGCACGAGCTGCTCGGCGGACGCGTGCGCGTCCGTGACGACCGGGAGGTCGTCCGGCCCGATGACCACCGGCTGGAAGGTGTTGGGCCCGGGGCCGAGCAGGACGGGCTGGGCCGCCCAGCGCGCCACCGGTGCGCTGATCGTGACGACCACCACCACGGCGGGCGCGTGGTGACGGTCGCGCGCGCGGCGAGGTAGAGGGGCCAGACCCAGGGTTTCACACGGTCGCGCCGAAGCTGGATCTCGACGACGACCACCAACGCCTTGCCGCGTGCCGTCACCACGAGCACGAGATCTGCGCGGCGCTCGACGGGCACCGGTGCGCCTAGCGACTCGCTCGAGGCGTCGGCGAACGAGACGTGCTCCAAGCCGCCGCCGAGCGCGCGCTCGAGCACCTGGCGCCAGAGCGTGACGTCACGCCGCAGCACCTCCAACAACGCCTCGTGCGCCGCCGAGACCATCGCCCACCCCGCGCGACCCCATGCTCCGTATCGAGTGAAGAGGGGAGGAAATCCGGGGCGCGCAGTCCGTGCCGTGACGATCAGGATGTCGTCGGGCCCGATGACCACCGGCTGGAAGGTGTTGGGGCCGGGGCGGAGCAAGACGGGCCGGCCACTTTGAAGCGGCTTGTCATTCGACTGGACACGGTAGCTCAGGTACACGGGGCGCCTTTCGAGAGGAGGTGCTCATGGCTCAGGTAGAAGCGCTTTGGGCCCCGCTCACGGACCTCGCGGTCGACGTCGGGACCCGGATCGTCGGGGCGATCTTGTTGTGGATCGTCGGTAAGGTGCTCATCGGGCTGGTGAAGCGGGCGGCAGGGGCGGCGCTGAGTCGGCGCGCGGTCGACCCGACGCTGGCCCGCTACGTCGACTCGTCGCTGGGCGTGCTGCTCACCGTCGTGCTCGTCATCGGAGTGTTGGGCGTATTCGGCGTCGAGACCACCACGTTCGCGGGCTTGCTCGCTGCGGCGGGCGTCGCGATCGGCATGGCGTGGTCGGGCATGCTGTCCAACTTCGCGGCCGGTGTGTTCATGATCGTGCTGCGGCCGTTCAAGGTCGGCGACATGATCGAGGCGGCCGGGGTGCTCGGGACGGTGCACGAGATCGGCCTGTTCGTCACGACGGTCGACACGCCGGACAACGTTCGCACCTACCTGGGCAACAACGCCGTGTTCAGCAGCACGATCCGCAACTACACCACGAACCCGTTCCGCCGGGTCGACCTCGTCGCGCAGCTCGCGCACGGCACGGACCACGTCGAGGCCGCGAAGCTGCTGCGGGCGGCGCTCGCGAAGATCCCGAACGTCGCCACCACCCCGGCGCCCGACGTCGAGATCCTCGAGTTCAACCTGGCCGGGCCGGTGCTCGCGGTTCGGCCGTACTGCCACAACGACCACTACTGGCAGGTGTACTTCGACACCAACCGCACGATCCGTGAGTCGTTCGGCGCGAAGGGGTACGCGGTCCCGTCGACGCACGTCGACATGACCACGCACGCGTAGTCAGCGCACGACGCCGACCTGAAGGGGGACGACCTCGATCCCCGGCTCCACCTTCAGGCCGTCGGCGCCGACCCCGTACGCGGGGCCGGCGCCGAGCCGCACGCCGGCCGTCGCCCCCCAGCCCGACGGCGCGCGCCACACCCACGCTACGTCGACGTCGAGCACGGCGAGGCCCTCCTCGGGCTGGGTCGGTGGTACGAACCACGAAACGCCGGGCGACAAGCGCAGCCCGTGGCCCTCCCAGCAGCCCCAGCACGTGGCCGCGGGGCTCCAGCGCGCGCCGAGCGTGACCGTCGGCGGCAGCAGCCCGACCCCGCCGCCCAGCTCGAGCGACCACGCGTCCGCGACGAACAGCTCGGCGTGGCCGTGCGCGAGGTTGGGCAACCCGACCCCGACGGCGACGATCGCGCTCGGGCGGTCCGCCGCGTGGGCCTGCGCTGCGGTCAGCGCCAACATCAACGGGAACGCTGGGTACATCGTGCCCCTCCAGGGCCGCTTCGCCCGCGGATGACCTCCTAAGCACGCCGCGTGACTTGCGCGGCCCTCTACCGCTTGGTAGGTGTGCACCTACCGGATGTTAGGGGGCGACGGTGAGGGAGCGGATCCTGGCCGAAGCGCGGCGCCAGTTCGCTACGTTGGGCTTCGGAGCGGCGTCGTTGCGCGGCGTGGCCCGGGCGGTCGGCATCTCGGGCCCGTCGGTGCTGTACCACTTCCCCAGCAAGGAGGCCCTGCGGGACGCCGTGTTGGGCGACGTGCTGGATCACTGGCAGCAGCACCTGCCCGCCGCGCTCGCCGCTGCACGCGGAAAGGAGGGCCGGTTCGACGCGACCGTCAACGCACTCGTATCGTTCTTCCTGGCTGATCCGCCCCGCGCCCAGCTCGTCGTCCGCGAGCTGTTGGATCGCCCCGACGAGATGCGCGCGCTGCTCACTGCCCGCCTCGCGCCATGGCTGTCGGTCGTCACCGATACGATCCGGGAGGGGCAGGCGCGAGGGAGCGTGCGGCCGGAGCTCGACCCCGAGGCGTTCGTCGTCCAGATCGTGACGATGGCGGTGGGCACGGTCGCGGTCGGCGGCACTGCGGCGTCGATGTTCTCGATGGGGGAGGCGCCCAACGAGCGCCTCGCCGCCGAGCTGGTCCGCATCGCGCGGACGTCCTTGTTCACGGGCTGAGGGGGCACCATGCCGAGCTTTTATGAAGACAACGACGACCTGCGATTCTACGTCGAGCGGGGCATCGACTGGGCGCCCCTGGTGCACCTCACCGAGTACGACGGGCGCGCGCCCGACGCGTTCCCGACCACCGCGGACGCGGTGGCGTTCTATACGGAGGTGCTCGAGCTGGTCGGGCGGTTCGCGGCGGAAGACGTCGCGCCGGTCGCTTCGCGGATCGACCGGGCCCACCCCACGCTCGAGGCTGGCGAGGTGGTCACCCCCGAGGTGCACCGAGCCCTATTCGAGAAGATCTCCGGCCTCGGCTTGCATGGGTTGTGCCTGCCCCGTGAGCTCGACGGCATGAACTGCCCGTTCTTGTTGTTCAGCCTCAACAACGAGCTGCTCGCGCGCGCTGACGTCTCGGTCACCGCCCATCACGGGTTTCACATGGGCATGGCGATGGCTATGCTCCTGTACTCGGTGCTCGAGGGCAGCACCACGTTCGACCAGGAGAACGGGCGGATCTCCAGCACCCGGTTCGCCGAGGCCATCGCGGGGATCGTGTCGGGTGCGGAGTGGGGCAGCATGGACATCACGGAGGCCGACGCCGGCAGCGACATGGCGCGGCTCCGCTGCGTAGGGGTGCTCGGCGACGACGGCTGGCGCGTGAGCGGCGAGAAGATCTTCATCACGTCGGGGCACGGACGGTGGCACTTCGTGATCGCGCGCACCGAGCCGGTGTCCGAAGCCGCGTTCGGTGGGCTCGACGGCTTGTCGTTGTTCCTCGTGCCGGCGTGGTCCGAGGGGCCTGACGGCGCGCGGGTGCGGCACGGCCACCTCGGCACGGTGGAGGACAAGCTGGGCCACAACGGGTCCGTCACTGTCTCGATCCGCTTCGACGACGCTCCGGCGCACCTCGTCGGGGCGCGGGGCGACGGGTTCAAGCAGATGCTGCTGTTGATGAACAACGCGCGCATCGGGGTCGGGTTCGAGGCGCTCGGTCTGTGTGAGGCGGCGTATCGGGCGGCGCGGGGCTACGCGGCGGTCCGTCGCTCGATGGGCAAGACCATCGACCGCCACGAGATGATCGCCGACCTGCTCGACGAGATGCGCACCGAGATCCAGGGCCTGCGCGCGCTGGGGGTGACCGCGGCGTGGCACGAAGAGATGGGGCAAAAGATTCGGCTCAAGCTCCAGTTCTTCGCGCCCTCGGAACCGGGTGAGCGCGCGTCGTTGGAGCGCCAGCTCCGTCGCCACCAGCGGGCCGCCCGGCGGATGACCCCGCTGCTGAAGTTCTTGGCGTCGGAGAAGGCGGTCGAGCACGCGCGTAAGGCCATCCAGATCCACGGTGGCAGCGGCTACATCAAGGAGCAGGGGGTCGAGAAGCTGCTTCGCGACGCCATCGTGTTCCCGATCTACGAGGGCACGAGCCAGATCCAAGCCCTGATGGTCATGAAGGACACCTTGCTCGGGGTGGTGAAGGATCCAGCAGCGTTCTTCAAGCGCGCGGCGGCGTCGCGGTGGCGGGCCGTCTCGGGGCGTTCGGCGGCCGACCGCGCGCTCGCCCGCCTCGAGGTCCTCCGCGACGGCGCGATCCAGCACCTGCTCGGTCGCCTGCTCACGACCAAGGTGCGCGAGCTTCGCCACCAGCCGGTGCGCTCGTGGCGCGACGCGATGCGGGGCTGGGACCCGAAGCGGGACTTCGCGCTCGCGTTGCTGCACGCCGAGCGCTTGTGTGCGTTGCTGGCCCACGTCGAGGTGGCGAGCGTCTTGTACGAGCAGGTCCGGGCGCACCCCGATCGCGCCGACGTGCTCGACCGGTGGCTCGATCGGGCCGAGCCGCGCTGCCGGCATTGGCACGACGTCATCACCACGACGGGCAAGCGGCTCCTGGCGAGCCTCGACGGCGCGGAAGCGGCCGACCAGGCGGCCAAGTGAGCGGCCTCACGCACGTCGTTCGGCAGGGGCCGGTGATGGCGGCGCTCGTGCGCACCGCGTTCGCGGCGGCGCGCGGGCCGGGGCGGGGCGAGGTCCACGCCCCCGGGCCGGTGATCGAGACCACCGTGCCCCCGCGCGACCCAGGGCTCGTACGGGACTACGTGGCGCACGTGGGGGGGGACCCCGCGTGGTATCGAGACACCGTCCCCGCCCACCTGTTCCCCCAGTGGGGGTTCCCCGTCCTGTCGCGGGTGCTGGAGGGGGTGCCGTTCGACCTGCGGCGGGTGCTCAACGCGGGCTGTCGTATCGAGGTGCGGCGCCCGATCCCCCAGGGTCGCGCCCTCCGCCTGCGCGTATGTCTGGAGTCCGTCGACGACGACGGGCGGCGCGCGCTGCTGACCCAGCGCCTCGAGACCACCCCCGACGGCGACGACACCCCCGCGATGGTCGCGCGGGTCGTCGCGTTGGTGCCGCTGCGGTCCGACGGGCCGAAGGCGGAGAAGAAGGACCGGCCGCGGGTCGCCGACGACGCGGACGCGCTCGCGCGGTTCGCGTTGACGACCGGCGACGGCCTTACGTTCGCGGCCCTCACCGGCGACTTCAACCCCGTGCACTGGCTCGGTCCGTACGCCCGGGCCGCGGGGTTCAAGGGGACGATCCTGCACGGGTTCGGAACCCTCGCCCGCGCCTACGAGGGGGTGGTCCGAGCGGTGTTTGCGGGGGATCCTTCCCGGATGGGGGCGTTCGACGTGCGGTTCGTGCGGCCGTTGGTCCTCCCGGCGCAGGTGGCGCTGCTCGCGCGCGGGCGCGGGCCATCGTTCGAGGTTTGGGTCGGCGACGCGCCCGGCGGCCCCGCGTACCTGACCGGGACGGTGGAAGCGGCCCGAGGAGGCGACCGTGGGTGACTTCTTGCTCGCGCTCGGTCGGCGGCCGGGCGCACGGAGGGTGGTCAAGCAGCTCGGTGTGCCTCTGCCGCTGCCGGTCCCGCTCGCGCGCGCGGACGGGCCGTGGGCCGAGCGCCCGCTCGACGGGCAGTCCATCTACGTGGCCCCGGGTCCCCTCGACGCGGTGGTCGCGACGACGCTCGGCGCGGCCGGCGCAACCGTGTCGCTCGCGGGCGGGGCTACGTCCGGTCCGTTCGCGGCCGCGGCGGCCGCGTGGGGGCGTCCGGTCGCCGACGTCACCGCCGGCGACCGTCCGCACGCCGTCGTCGTCGATCTCACGGGCGCCGTCGACCCCGCCGACCTGCGCGTCGCCTACGACGCCCTCCACCCCGTGGTGCGCTCCGTGCGGGGTTGCGGGCGCGTCGTCGTGTTGGCCCGGCCCGCCGAGACGGCGACCTCGGCGCGGATCGCCGCGACCCGGCACGCCCTCGACGGCTTCGTGCGCTCGCTCGCCAAGGAGGTGGGCGCGCGCGGGGTGACCGCCAACCTGGTCGCGGTGGACGAAGGCGCCGAAGATCGTGTCGAAGCGACGCTCCGGTTCTTCATGAGCGCCCGGTCGGCGTTCGTCACCGGGCAGCGGGTCCGGGTGCGGGCGCTGGTCCCCGCAGGTCCCCCGCGCCAGGTGCGCCCGCTCGACGGGCAGACGGTGCTGGTCACCGGGGCGGCGCGCGGCATCGGCGCGGCGACCGCCCGCGCGCTCGCCCGAGAAGGCGCTCGTGTGTTGGTGTTGGACCGTCCCGAAGACGACGCGCCCGCGAGCAAGGTCGCCCACGAGCTGCGCGGTGGGCTGATCCTCGCCGACCTGGCCCACCCAGACGCGCCCGCCGACGTCGCGCGCGCGGTGGCGTCGCACGGGGGCGTCGACGCGATCATCCACAACGCCGGGGTCACCCGCGACCGAACCCTGGCCAACATGGACGAAGCGCGTTGGGACACCGTGCTGCGGGTCAACCTGGGCGTGGTGGTCGAGCTGACCAGCGCGCTGTCGCCGCACCTGCGCGACGGGGGGCGGATCGTGTGCCTTGCCTCGATCGCTGGGCTGGCGGGCAACGTCGGGCAGACCAACTATGCGGCGTCGAAGGCTGGGATCCTGGCCTACGTCCCGGCGCTTGCCGCCGAGCTCGCGCCGCGCGGGATCG
The DNA here is from genome assembly GCA_903897935.1 of uncultured Pseudomonadota bacterium. Taxonomy (GTDB): domain Bacteria; phylum Myxococcota_A; class UBA796; order UBA796; genus CAIUDO01. The sequence goes on along the minus strand of CAIUDO010000897.1, from coordinate 1,781 downwards.
GGGTGTCGGGGGTGGCCCCCGGCTTCATCGAGACGCGGCTCACCGCCGCGATCCCCCTCGCCACGCGAGAGGCGGGCCGGCGGCTCGCCGCGCTCGGCCAGGGGGGGCAGCCGGAGGACGTCGCCGAGGTGATCGTGTACCTGGCCAGCCCCGCGGGCGGGGCGTCGTCCGGGGAGGTGCTCCGCGTGTGCGGCGGCGCCTTCCTCGGGCGTTGAGGAGGGCTGTATGGGGAGGAGGGCCGTCATCGTCGCGGGTCGGCGGACGCCGTTCGCGCGCGCGTTCGCAGAGCTGCTGCACCTCGACGCCATCGGGCTCGGCGTCGCCGCCGTCCGCGGGTTGCTCGATCACACCCACCTCGCGTGGCGGGAGATCGACGCTGTCGTGTGGGGTGGGGTCGTCTTGCCGGGGGGATCGCCCAACGTCGGGCGCGAGATCGTCATCGATACTGGCTTGCCGCGGTCGATCGAGGCGATGACCGTCAGCCGGGCCTGCGCGTCGGGCCTGCAGGCGGTCACGCTGGCGGCGGCGCAGATCGAGCGCGGCGAGGCTGACGTCGTGATCGCGGGTGGGGGGGACTCGACGAGCAACGCCGAGGTCAAGATGCCCCAGAGCCTCGTCCACAAGGCAGCTCCCGTGGTGATGAAGCGGGGCGCGGGGCCGGCCGACTACCTGCGGCTGTTGTCCCGGTTGTCCCCGCTGCGAGACCTGGTGCCGCGGGCCCCGCGGGTCGTCGAGCGGTCGACCGGGCAGCTCATGGGGGAGGCCGCCGAAGACATGGCGGCGCGAAACCTCGTCACCCGCGGGGCGCAAGACGCGCTCGCGCTGCGCTCTCACCATCGTGCCGCCGCCGCCGTCGCCGCCGGCCGGTTCGTCGACGAGCTCGTCTCCGTCGAGACTCAGCGCGGCCCGCTCGTCGCCGACACGATGGTCCGCGGGGACACCACCCTCGACGCCCTCGCGAAGCTCCGGCCGGCGTTCCGAAAGGACGGAACGTTGACCGCTGGAAATTCCAGCGCGCTCACCGACGGCGCCGCGGCGGTGCTGCTGATGGAGGAGGGCAAGGCGCGCGCGCTCGGGTACACCCCGCTGGCGGCGTTCCGGAGCTGGTCGTACGTCGGCGTCGATCCGGCCGATCAGCTCCTGATGGGGCCGGCGCTCGCGATGCCGCGTGCGCTCGACCGGGCCGGCTTGAAGCTGTCCGACGTCGACGTGGTGGACGTGCACGAGGCGTTCGCCGCGCAGGTCTTGTCGATCCTCCAGATGCTCGCCAGCGACGCGTTCGCCAAGGAGCGGCTCGGGCGTGACGTCGCGGTGGGGGAGGTCGACCCGGCGCGGCTGAACGTCTATGGCGGCTCGATCGCGCTCGGGCACCCGTTCGCGGCGACGGGAGCCCGCATGGTCACCACGATGGCGCGCGAGCTGCACGCGCGCGGCGGCGGCACGGCGCTGTTGGGCATCTGCGCAGCCGGTGGGCTGGGGGCGGCGGCGGTGCTCGAGGGGATTTAGCAGCCTGAAGGGCATTGCTCCCGCCGGCAGGATCACGCAGAGAACGCTGAGAACGCAGAGAGGCCACCCGCACTGCGCACGTTTCGACGTCCCCGAACCGATCGGATGTGCAGCGCCCCTTGCTGGGCCTCTCTGCGTTCTCTGCGCTCTCTGCGTGATACAACGAAGCCGGCAGGGTCGACCCTCTCGACGACCGGCAGGATCACGCAGAGAGCTCTGAGAACCCAGAGAGGCCACTCGCATTGCGCACGTTTCGACTTCCCCGAACCGATCGG